>NZ_ATCO01000057.1:0-37668 GCF_000422025.1 Geobacillus sp. WSUCF1
GCGTCAATTTTGGCGATGTGGTCATCGGTCAGCTTTTGCACTTCGTCCGTGTAGCTGCGGAGCTCATCTTCCGTAATCTCGCCGTTTTTCTCGAGCTTTTTCAATTCATCGTTCGCATCGCGGCGGATGTTGCGCACCGCGACTTTCGCGTCTTCTGAATACTTTTTGACAAGCTTCGCGAGCTCGCGGCGCCGTTCCTCGGTGAGCGGCGGAATGACAAGACGAATGACGGATCCATCATTCGATGGCGTCAGCCCTAAATCCGATGCTAAAATCGCTTTTTCCATTTCTTTAATGGCCGATTTGTCGTACGGCTGAATGACAAGCAGCCGCGCTTCCGGCACGCTGATGGAGGCCAGTTGGTTGATTGGCGTCGGCACGCCGTAATAGTCAACGGTTACTTTCTCAAGCAGCCCTGCGTTCGCCCGTCCGGCGCGAATGCTTGCCAGCTCGCGGGTGAACGCTTGCACCGCTTTATCCATCTTTTCTTTCGCCTGTTGGATCACTTGCTTTGCCATCATTATTTCCCCCTTACGATCGTTCCGATGTTTTCACCTAACACAGCGCGTTTAATATTGCCTTCTTCCATAATCGAGAAGACGATGAGCGGAATGTTGTTGTCCATGCAAAGCGAGGAAGCAGTCGAATCCATGACGCCGAGCCCTTGCTTAATGACGTCCAAGTACGACAGCTCATCGTATTTGACCGCATTGGCGTCGACGTTCGGGTCGGCGCTGTAGACGCCATCGACGTTGTTTTTCGCCATTAAAATGACGTCCGCCTCGATTTCCGCCGCCCTTAAGGCCGCGGTCGTATCGGTCGAAAAGTACGGGTTGCCTGTGCCGGCGGCGAAAATGACAACTCGTTTTTTCTCAAGATGGCGAATCGCCCGGCGGCGAATGTACGGTTCGGCCACTTGCCGCATTTCAATCGATGTTTGCACCCGCGTTTCCACGCCGAGCTGCTCAAGGCTGTCCTGCAAAGCGAGGGCGTTCATCACCGTCGCCAACATGCCCATGTAATCAGCCGTCGCCCGGTCCATGCCCATTTCGCTTCCCGTTTTTCCACGCCAAATGTTGCCGCCGCCGACGACGATGGCGACCTCGACGCCCAGTTCAACAACTTCTTTCACTTGTTTGGCGATCGACTGAATGACCGCCGGTTGAATGCCAAACCCTTGCTTTCCAGCGAGCGCTTCCCCGCTCAACTTTAACACGACGCGTTTGTATTTTGGCTGTTCCATGTCCAACCTCCATGATGCGAATCACTTTGAAAAACAGGGAACACGCGCGTGTTCCCTGTTGCGGTCCGTCATTGTTTTCTGACTTGGCTCATGACTTCTTCTGCAAAATTGTCTTGGCGTTTTTCGAGCCCTTCGCCGACTTCGTAACGGATGAACTGCTTGACTGTTGCTCCGTTCGATTCGACGTATTGGCGCACCGTCACATCCGGGTTTTTCACGAACGCTTGCTCGAGCAGGCAGACGTCTTCGTAAAACTTGTTCAGCCGGCCTTCGACCATTTTTTCAACGATTTTCTCCGGCTTGCCTTCGTTTAAGGCTTGCTGCTTCAACACTTCACGCTCATGCGCAATCTCTTCCTGCGGCACGTCGTCGCGCGAGACGTATTTCGGATGAAGTGCGGCAATGTGCATGGCGACATCTTTGGCGACGTCTTCGCTCGCATTGCCGGCTAATAACGTTAATACGCCGATGCGCCCGCCCATGTGCAAGTACGCACCGAACGTTTCGCCGTCCGCTTTATTGACGACGGCAAAGCGGCGAAGCGTAATTTTTTCACCAATTTTGGCGATCGCTTCGTTGATGTAGTCTTGGACGGTCGAGCCGTTGTCCATCGTTTGACCGAGCGCTTCATCAAGCGAAGCCGGCTTTTGTTTCAGCAAGTGGGCGGCCAGCTCTTTGACAAGCGTTTGGAATGCTTCGTTTTTCGCAACGAAGTCCGTTTCCGAGTTCACTTCCAAAATGACGGCGGTATTGCCTTCCACCGCAATGTACGCCATCCCTTCGGCCGCGATGCGGTCCGCTTTTTTCGCCGCTTTGGCAATTCCTTTTTCGCGCAGCCAGTCGATCGCTTTCTCCATGTCACCATTTGTTTCGGTGAGCGCCTTTTTGCAGTCCATCATGCCTGCGCCTGTTTTTTCGCGCAGTTCTTTCACCATTTGTGCTGTAATCGCCATAAAAAAATCCTCCTTCTCATTGTCCCGTATATGTATCGGTGCCGGCAGCGGCTTCCCGTTTTGCCCTTATTCGTTAGTATAGCCAAAAGTTGCTCATTTCTGTCTCAAAAAAAGGTGATAAAAGGCTTTCCCCTCTTATCACCTTTCTTGTGCATCGTTACTCTGCTGCGACGGCCGCTTCTTCGCCTTGTTTCGCCTCAAGCACGGCGTCGGCGATTTTCGAAGTCAACAGCTTAACAGCGCGGATGGCGTCGTCGTTGGCCGGAATGACATAGTCAATTTCATCCGGATCGCAGTTCGTGTCGACGATGCCGATGATCGGGATGTTCAGCTTGCGCGCTTCCGCCACCGCGATCCGCTCTTTGCGCGGGTCAATGACAAACAACGCATCCGGCAGCTCTTTCATGTCTTTGATGCCGCCCAAAAACTTCTCAAGACGCTCTTTTTCTTTTTTCAAGCGAATGACTTCTTTTTTCGGCAGAACGTCAAATATTCCATCTTCTTCCATTTTTTCAATTTCACGCAGCCGTTTGATCCGCTTTTGGATCGTAGCGAAGTTCGTCAGCGTGCCGCCGAGCCAGCGTTGGTTGACATAAAACATGCCGCAGCGTTCCGCTTCTTCCTTCACCGACTCTTGCGCTTGTTTTTTCGTGCCGACGAACAAAATTTTGCCGCCATTCGCCGCCAATTCGCGAACGAAGTTGTAGGCTTCCTCGACTTTTTTCACCGTTTTTTGCAAGTCGATGATATAGATGCCGTTGCGCTCCGTGAAAATGTATTTTTTCATCTTCGGATTCCAACGGCGCGTCTGATGTCCAAAGTGGACGCCAGCTTCAAGCAGTTGTTTCATCGAAATAACCGACATGTATGCTCCTCCTGTTTCCTTAGTGGTTTTTGGTCCTCCGCCTGCCTCATCTTTCAGCAAGACTGGCGTTGCCAGCACCGTTGCTGAAATCACCAGGCGTGTGTATTCACACCATGAAAAAATATATCACAACTGCAAGCGGCAAATCAAGCTGTTATTCGCCTATTGATTCGTTTTTTGCGCAAATTTGAGCCATAGCTCGACTTCCGTTTTCCCTTTGCCGAGCTGTTTGGCAATTTCCTCGACTGTCTCTCCTTCCGCATATAGGCGGCGAGCAAGCTCACTCGCGTCGGCCGGTCGGGCGTGTGAAAGTTCGAGCACATCCTTGACCGCTTCGATGTCTGGGAAATAGCCCGGAGCGGCGCTTGGACGGCTTGTTTTGGCGCGTTTTTCGGTTTCTCCCCGCTCCGCCGGCTCGTTTTCCCCCTTTTTTGCTTCCGCTGTTCGCTTTTCGAACCCCGCTCCGATTTCACCGCCTCCTGCCCCCGGCATGGACGCCGTCTCTTTCCCGTTCGCGCCCCGTTGCCCACTGGGCGCATCGTTCGTTTCCGGTGCAGAAACGAATGGAGCCGCTCCGCTGCCAAGCAACGAGTCAAGTTCAGCCAAAAAGCGCTCGTTTTCTTCCTTCCAGGCAGCGAGATAAGCGGTCATGGCTTCCTCGAGCTCCTCGGCCCGCCTCTCCGCCTCGCCAAGCCGCGACAGGCGAAGGAAAAGCACAATGATCAACCAAAACGACAAGGCGTGCAGCAGCAAACTGATCGTTAGCCAAAATGCCATCATGATGTTCACTATCCTTGAATGTCGATCGTTTTTCCTTTATAAGGGTGTCCTCCAAAACGGGACGCCTCCTGCTCAAGACGGGCGCTCGTTCGTTTATCCGTCACCCGACGGCGCGCACGCTCCGCCCGCTTTTGGCCGGCAGTTGCCATTTGCGCCTGCACTGCATAGGAGTGTTGTTGCGTCGAAGCTTGAAGCCTTTCCGCGTCGGGCGCTTTCGGCATGACGCTTTGCAACGCTGGAAGCTGGATGTCCATCGCTTTTTCTCTCCCCTCATGGCTCTTTTTCAAAAAAGCGGCGCAGTTTCCAAAGCGCTTTCGCATGAATTTGCGAAATTCTTGATGTCGACAAATGCAAAAGGCTCCCGATTTCTGTAAACGTCAGCTCCTCTTTATAAAACAAACTGATGACGAGCTGCTCTTTTTCATTCAGCTGTCCGATGGCTTCAGCCAGCTTTTCGATCATTTCCTGCTTAACGATTTGCTCCTCGGGAAGCGGAGCGCGGTCGTCGCGAACCGAAAGCAGTCCTTCATCTTCGTCGACGGTCGTCTGCCCGAGCGGCAGCCAATGGGAAAAAAACGTTTCACTCGCCGCCGCCTGCACTTCCTCTTCCGTCATCCCGAGCTCAGCGGCGATCTCTTTCGCCGTCACCGATCGCATGTGCCGCTGTTCAAGCCGCTCGATCGCTTCCTCAATTTTTTTTGCCTTATCGCGCATGCTGCGCGGCAGCCAGTCTTCTTTGCGCAAACCGTCTAAGATGGCGCCGCGGATGCGGAACGAGGCGTACGTGTCGAACTTCAAATCACGCGATGGGTCAAATTTCTCCAACGCATCGTATAAGCCGACGAGTCCAAGGCTGACGAGCTCATCCTTCGGCACGGAGCTCGGCAGCGTCGCCGAAAGCCGCTGCACGTGGTAGAAAACAAGCGGCATATAGCGCTGCACCAGCTCCTCGGCCGCGTGACGGTCGCGGCCATTGATCCATTCATCCCAGTATTTCCGTTCTTCTCCTTTTAGCGCGCTTCCCATTATTCTCCCCCTTGCCTTGCGGAAACGGCGCATCCCGGTCATATTTCCTTGATTTCTTGAGCGGCGGTGCGGATGGAGAGCACGCCCGTCTGCGGATTAAATTCGATCGTGCGGCCGCTATGGCCCCCGACATCTTCGGCGACGACCGGAATGTGAAGCCGCTCGAGCTGCTTTTTCACTTCCTCCACATTGCGCGCGCCAATGCGCATCATATCGCCGCCAACTGTCGAAAACGAAAACATTTGCGCCCCGCCGGCCAGCTTCGCTTTCAGCATCCCTTTCCGCCCGCCAGCGGCAATGACAAGCTGAACGAGCGCCTCGACCGCCGTATCAGCGTATTTGGCCGCATTGATGACTCCGCCGCGCGCCATCGAGGAATGCGGAAGCATGACATGCGCCATGCCGGCAACCGCCTTGCCTGCATCGTAAATGACGACACCGACGCACGACCCAAGCCCGCACGTGCGGATGACATTCGGCGCTATGACGACCTCCATTTCCGCAATGCCGATTTTGACAGCCTGCGCTGTGCTCATAGACCATCCACACCTAACGCTCGAAAGATGGTGGAAAACGACTCGGGGTCAGGTAGAAGAAAGAAATGGCCGTTGATGCTTTCGTCCGGGCGCCGTTCATCGTAAATGGCAGTGTCAATCAAAATGGCGTAATCGCCAACACGCGACAGCTCAAGCAATCCGAACGACAGCACAGCTCCAATCATGTCGATGGCCAATGCCGGCACGGACGGGTGCAAGTTGAGCCGCGTAAAGTCAGCCAATGCCGACAAATACGAACCGGCTAAAATATTGCCGAGCTCCTGAAGCGCCGAGCAGCCAAGCTCATGGGCTTCTCCTTGAAACGAAAATGAGTCATCGCCAATCATCCGGCGGACAAACCGCTCAGCCTGTTCCGGCGGCAGCACGAAAAACATGTTTCCCGGCGCTTCTCCTTCGATGCGCAAATAGACGCACGCCACTACTTGTTCCGGTCCACCGATTGATTCCATCATTTCGGCAAACGTCGCAATTTGAACGCGCGGCACCGCCATTTCAATTTTTTTGTTTAGCAACGTCGACAAAGCCGTCGCCGCGTTGCCGGCGCCAATGTTGCCGATTTCGCGCAAAATGTCAATATGCATCCCCGTCAAGTTGCGAATATCGTCCAAGGTCAATGCTCCTCTCTACAGGTTATCGGTCGAGCACTTTCGCCAAATCGAGCAAAATGAGGAGCCGATTCTCCACTTTCGCCACGCCGTCGATGTAACTTGCCTCAACGGAGCCAATTGCCTCTGGCGGCGGTTCGATGCTTTCCGCCGGCAGATCAAGGACATCATTCGCGGCATCGACGATGAGCCCAACTTCCATATCCTCAAGAGCAACGATAATGATCCGCGTCTGTTCCCCATATGGTTCGGGGGCAAACCCGAACCGCTCGCGCAAATCGATGATCGGCGTCACAACACCGCGCAAGTTGATGACCCCTTTTACATAATGGGCCGTCCCCGGCACGCGCGTGATCGGCTGCATTTTCTCGATGGAACGGACATGCTGCACCGGCAGAGCATATTCTTCTTCTTTCAGGCGAAACGCAATCACTTTCCAGTCTGCTTGCACGCTGGCCGTCATCCAATCCTCCCCCTTTTTTTCGACATGCCACTGAAAACGGCAGATCAACGCCATAGGCGCCCCCGCACCGACACGGCCATCTCCTACTTCACGAGCGCGTTGCAGTCGATAATCAGCGCCACTCGGCCGTCTCCCAAAATCGTCGCCCCCGAGATGGCGAAAACCGAAGATAAATAGTTTCCTAGCGATTTCAACACGACTTCTTGCTGCCCGATAAACGAGTCGACCGCCAGCGCCGCCAGTTTTTCCCCTTTCCGGACGATCACGACCGCCACCGCATCTCCGTCATCGGCCGCTCCGGGAACAGCAAAGACGTCTTTCAGGCGGACGAGCGGCACAATTTTGCCGCGAAAATCGATGACCGGCTGGTTGTGGGCGGAAAAAATCTCTTCTTTTTTCACCAGCGCCGTCTCAATGATCGATGACAGCGGAATCGCGTACGTTTCCTCAGCGATTTGAACGAGCAACACCGAAATGATCGACAATGTGAGCGGCAGCTGAATGGAAAAGAGCGACCCTTTTCCAGGCTGCGAATCGACCGAAACGGTGCCGCCGAGCGATTCAATCGTGCTTTTGACGACATCCAAACCGACGCCGCGGCCGGAAATGTCCGAAACTTTTTCAGCGGTCGAAAAGCCGGGAGCGAAAATAAGCTCGTAAATTTGCTGATCGTTCAAATGCTCCGCCGCCTGCGGCGAGACAATGCCGCGGCTTTTCGCCTTTTGCAGCACCTTCTCCCGGGAAATGCCGGCGCCGTCATCTTCGATTTCAATAAAGACATGGTTGCCGCTATGGTACGCTCGCAATTGAATGATCCCTTCTTCTGGCTTTCCGCGCGCCGCCCGGACGTCCGGCGCTTCGATGCCGTGGTCGAGCGCATTGCGGATCAAATGGACAAGCGGGTCGCCGATTTCATCGATCACCGTCCGGTCAAGCTCGGTATCCGCGCCGATGATGTCAAGACGCACCTTTTTGCCGAGCTCGCGGGCGAGTTGGCGCACCATGCGCGGAAAGCGGTTGAACACCGTTTCGACCGGCACCATGCGCATATTTAAAATGATCGTCTGCAAATCGCTCGAGATGCGAGACATCCGCTCGACCGTTTCCGTCAATTCGGCATGGTTCAGCTCGCGGGAAATTTGCTCAAGCCGACCGCGATCAACAACCAATTCTTCAAATAAGTTCATCAACCGATCGAGCCGTTCAATGTTGACGCGGATCGTTTTCGTCGCCTGTTTTACTGTTTGTTTTTCCGGCGCCTCTGCTTCGGCTTGAACGGCCGCGGCCTGCTCCATAGCGGCCGGTTGTTGGGGCGCAGCCGCTTTCTCACTTTCTGCCGACGGTTCATCGCTCGATAGCCTAGACACCTTGACGTCATCAATTTCCGAAATGCCCATCAGCCGCTTTTGCAACTCATCGGCTGGCGCTTTGGATACGACCGTAACGAGAAACTCCCGGTCAAACTGTTCTTCCTCCAGCATCTCGACCGGCGGCGTTGCTTTCACAATTTCTCCGACTTCATTCAGCTGTTCAAACACCATATAGACGCGCGCTGCTTTCAACAAGCAGTCATCGCGAAGCCGAACGCGGATTTCGTAGACGGAAAATCCCTGCTCCTTCGCCTGCTCGAGCACATGGTATTCAAATTCCCCATACGCATGTTCAAGGGGCGGTTCTTCCCTTGCTGCCTGCTTGTTGGGCATCTCCCCTTGCTCGATTCGTTTCAGCTGTTCGACTGTTCTCCTTACATCGCGCGTTCCGTCGCCGCCTGCAGCGATGGAACTGATCATCGCCTCCAAATGGTCGACGGCCTCAAAAATGACGTCAAGCAATTCCGGGGTAACGGAAAGCCGCCGATTGCGTATGCCATCGAGCACGTTTTCCATTTGGTGCGTCAAATTGGCCAAATCTTCAAACCCCATCGTGGCGGACATGCCTTTCAACGTATGGGCCGAACGGAAAATATCATTCACCACAGACATGTCCTCCGGCGTTTTTTCAAGTTCCAACAGCCGCTCGTTGATCGCCTGCAAATGCTCTTTGCTTTCATCAATAAATAAATCCAAATATTGGCTCATGTCCATGCCGTTTCCCCCTCACTCCCCGATCGATTGGACGATGGCAGCGGCGATGCTGTCAAGCGGTGCGATGACATCAACGACGCCAGCCTCGATCGCCGCTCTTGGCATCCCAAAGACAACGGCTGTCTCGCGCGCTTCCGCGATCGCTTTTGTGTTCCCGCTTTCCTTCAGGATTTTCAACCCTACTGTTCCGTCGCTTCCCATGCCGGTCATAATCACCGCGATTTTCCGACAGCGGCGAATGGCAGCAAGCGACTCAAATAATACGTCAACAGCCGGACGATGGCCGGCGCGCGGCGGCGATTCGTCGAAACGGGCTTTAAGCGCGCCGCCTTCTTCACGAACGATGAGATGGACGCCGCCTGGCGCGATATAGGCGGTGCCATTTTGCAGCACTTCCCCGTCTTCCGCCTCCTTGACCGTGATCGCGGCAAGCGCATCAAGCCGATTGGCGAGCGACGCCGTAAACCCTTTGGGCATATGCTGGACAGCGACGACCGGAGCGGCTAGATCGGGCGGAAGCTGCGTCAGCACCGTCTCGAGCGCGCGCGGGCCGCCGGTGGAAGTGCCGATCGCAACGATGGCCTGTTGCGGGCGCGCCGCCGCTTTGAACGATGGGCGCCAAGACGGACGTTGGCGGCGCGGAGCAGTCAAGGCAGCCACGTTCGCTTCGCTCGCGTGCAGCACTTTGCCAATCAGCTCGTCTTTCACTTTGTACAAATCGAGCGAAATCGGTCCGGACGGCTTGGCGACAAAGTCGACCGCCCCGTACTGCATGGCGGCGATCGTGTTTTCCGCCCCTTCGGTCGTCGTGCTTGACACCATGACGACCGGCACGGGATGATCCCGCATGATGCGCTGCAACGTTTCGAGCCCGTTCATGACCGGCATTTCCACATCAAGCGTCACGACATCCGGCCTTAGGGCAGCGATTTTCTCGAGCGCCTCCCGGCCGTTGCGAGCTGTTCCGATGACTTCGAGGCGCGGATGCTCGGACAAAAAATCACTGATCCATTTGCGCATAAACGCCGAGTCATCGACGACAAGCACCTTGATCGTCTTCATGTTCCGTCTCTACCTTTCTAGCAAAAGTTGACGCAGCTTCGCAAAAAAGCGGGGAGCCCGCTCCGGCTCTTTTTCTCCTCCCGCCGCATAGCGGCACGCCATTTGACGCACTGCCCGGCTCGCCTTCGCCGCCGGATCAAAGAGAACAAACGGCGTTTGCCGGACGACACAGCGCGCCACAGTCCGGTCTTCAGGAACGACGCCAAGCAAGGCGATGTCTTTATGGAAAAACCGACTGGCGGCATGCTGCAGGCGCGAAAAGACGCCATATCCTTCCCGCTCGCTGCCGGCGCGGTTGACGATGACGGAAAACGGAGCCTCGCTGCCGGCGGTGTGCATATATTTCATCATGGCGTACGCATCCATCATCGCGGTCGGCTCCGGCGTCGTGACAATAAACACATCGTCGACGGACTTTAAAAAATACAATCGTTCTTCTGAGGCACCCGCCCCCATATCGAAAATGAGATAATCATATCGCGACGCCACCGTCTGCAGCTCGGCCAACAAATAGTCGATAGCGGATCGATCGACACTCAACCATTGCGCGGCGCCCGTCCCCCCAGCAATATACGATAGATGCTCCGGTCCGCTTTTTACCAGCTCGGAAAGCGGCAACCGCGCGGAAAACCAATCCGAAAGCGTCAATGGCGACGACTGGCCGAGCAAAATGTCGATGTTGCCCATGCCGATGTCCATATCAAGCAGCAAGACGCGAAACCCGAGCTTCGAGAGCGACAGCGAAAAATTGAGCGAAAGGTTTGACTTGCCGACTCCGCCTTTCCCGCTCGTCACCGCGATGGTCCGCGGCCCCGCCGCCGGCGTCAGCCGGCGGCCCAGCTCATAGCGCAGCCGTTCTGCTTGATCGCTCACCATCGCTCCGCCCCAAACAGCAGATGAACGAGCCGGTCTGCGGACGCTTCCACCATGTCGTCCGGCACATTTTGCCCGTTCGTGAAATAGGCGGCGGCAAGCCGGCTGTCAAGCAACACATTGACGATCGTTCCAAACGAGTCCGTCTCATCGAGCTTCGTCACGATCAGCCGATCGATCGGCAGGTGGGAAAAGTGGTTGTAAATCGTTTTCATATCGTCATACTTTCCCGTGGCGGCGAATACAAGAAACGTTTCCGTTTCGCTGTCAAACTCGAGCGTTTGCTGCAGTTCATCCACGTATTGCGGATTGCGGAAGTTGCGGCCAGCCGTATCGACGAACACGAGATCGCAGCCGGCCAATTTCCGCTTCGCCGTCCGAAAATCGTCGGCATTGTAGCATACTTCCAACGGAGCGTGCAAAATGTCGGCATACGTCTTCAGTTGGTCGATGGCGGCGATCCGGTACGTGTCGGCCGTGATGAACCCGACTTTTTTCCCTTGCTCGAGGACGGCGCGCCCTGCCATTTTGGCGAGCGTCGTCGTTTTTCCAACCCCGGTCGGACCAAGCAAAATCATATACTTTTTTTGCTCCGCCGTTTTGACAAACGGAAGCGTCGACAATAGATCGCGCACCGCTTCTTTCGTCCAGGCGGAGACCGCAGCGGGCGACCGGCCGTCTTTGTCGGCATACCACCGTTCAAGCAGGCGATCCATCACTTGGCGGACGTACACATCCGCCATCCCTTGCCGAACGAGGCGCCGTTCCGCTTCCGCAAGCGGTGGAGGATACAAAAGCGAAGACGAGCGGGCGTTGAACTGACGGATGAGCGCCTTGACTTCCTCGATCTCACGGGCAAGCGAGCCGTCTTCCTCCCGCTCGGCCGCCGGCAAAGGGGCAAAGGACGCAGCAGCACTCAGCTGACGCGTCAAAGACGCGGCGGCATCCGGCTGACGCGTCAAAGACGCGGCGGCATCCGGCTGACGCAGCGGCAGTGGATCCGGATCAACGCCGGCCAACACTTCGATCTTTTTTTTTCGCAAACAGACCGAAAAATCCGCCGGTCTGCACGACTTTCGAGTGCAAAATGACGGCGTCGCGGCCAAGTTCGGCGCGAACCATTTTCATCGCTTCGTTCATGGACGGGGCGACAAATTTTTTCACTTTCATTCGATTTCCACCATCCCCACGCTTTGAACTTCGACATCCGTTTCAAGCTCGTTGTACGACAGCACCGGAACAGTCGGAAAATGGCGCTCGGTCAGCTGTCGGACGTACATGCGCACCGCCGGGGAGCAGAGCAAAATCGGCGTCTGGCCGGCGAACGGATAGCGTTCAAGCGCCGCGGCGACCGCTTCCACAAATGCCTGCGCCCGCGCCGGCTCGAGCGCCAAATAGCGGCCGTGTTCGGTTTGCTGCACGGCGTCGGCGATCGTTTTTTCCGCCCTGCCCGACAGCGTAATGACGCGCAGCGGCTCGCCCGGCACGGCGTACTGCGAGGTGATTTGCCGCGCCAACGCTTGGCGGACGTATTCCGTCAACAAATCGGTGTCGCTGGTCAGGCGGGCAAAATCGGCAAGCGCCTCAAAAATGAGCGGCAAGTTGCGGATCGACACTTTCTCTTTCAGCAGCTTGGCGAGCACTTTTTGCACGTCGCCGACAGACAACGGATTCGGCGTCACATCGTCGACAAGCACCGGATACGATTCTTTTAAATGATCGATCAGCTGTTTTGTTTCCTGACGCCCCAGCAGTTCGTGGGCATGGGCTTTCAGCACCTCCGTTAAGTGTGTCGAGACGACCGATGGCGGGTCGACGACTGTATAGCCAAGCATTTCCGCCCGGTCTTTGACGGTCTCGGAAATCCATTTCGCCGGCAGACCAAACGCCGGCTCGATGGTGTCAATGCCATCAATCGAATCATCGTCAACTCCGGGGCTCATCGCCAAATAATGGTCAAGCAGCAGCTCGCCGCGCGCCACTTCCTCTCCTTTCACTTTGATCCGGTATTCATTCGGCTGCAACTGGATGTTGTCGCGAATGCGCACAACCGGGATGACAATGCCAAGCTCGAGCGCGAGCTGACGGCGAATCATGACGATCCGGTCAAGCAAATCCCCGCCTTGATTGGCATCAGCGAGCGGAATGAGCGCATAGCCGAACTCAAATTCAATCGGATCAATATGCAGCAGTTGGATGACGCTTTCCGGGCTTTTCAATTCGTCGGCGGCCGCCGCCTCCTCTTCCGGAGCGGCCAATGCCGCTTCTTCTTGCTTTTGCCGCTCGATAAATCGGTAGCCGCCAAGCGCCAGCAGCCCGGCAATCGGCATCGTCAACAAGTCGTTGATCGGCGTAAACAAGCCGAGCAGGAAAATCGTTCCTGCCGTGACGTACAACATTTTCGGAAACGCGAACAGCTGGCGCATAATATCGCCGCTCAAGTTGCTGTCCGACGCCGCCCGGGTGACGATGATGCCGGTCGCCGTGGAAATCAACAGCGCCGGAATTTGGCTGACGATGCCGTCGCCGACCGTCAAAAGCGTGTAGCGCTTTGCCGCCTCCCCTATATCCATTCCTTTCTCCACAACGCCGATCACCATGCCAAACAACATGTTGATGACGACGATAATGATGCCGGCGATGGCGTCGCCTTTCACAAATTTGCTTGCCCCGTCCATCGCTCCGTAAAAGTCGGCTTCTTGCGCCACTTTTTCCCGCCGCTTTCGGGCTTCTTGCTCCGAAATCATGCCGGCGTTCAAATCGGCGTCAATGCTCATCTGTTTGCCGGGCATCGCATCGAGCGTAAAGCGGGCCGCCACTTCCGAGACGCGCTCCGCCCCTTTGGTGATGACAACAAACTGGATGATGACCAAAATCAAAAACACGACAAACCCAACGACAACATCGCCGCCAACGACGAACGTTCCGAACGTTTCAACGACGCCGCCCGCCTCCCCTTTGCTTAAAATCGAGCGGGTGGTTGACACATTCAGCCCGAGCCGAAACAGCGTCAGCACTAAAAGCAATGACGGAAAAATGGAAAACTCAAGCGGCTCTTTCGTGTTCATCGCCGTCAGCAATACAAGCAAGGCAAGGGAAATATTGATGATGATCAAGACGCTCAACAGCCATGTCTGCAGCGGGATGACGAGCATGGCGACGATGAGCACGACAAGAAACAATACGGATAAATCTTTGATTTGCGCTTGCATGGTTTTCTCTCCTTGTTGCTACACGTTTCCTTTGAGCCGATAGACGTACGCCAAAATTTCCGCCACTGCCTTAAAAAACGCCTCTGGAATCATGTCGCCGACTTCCGTCTGGCGGTAGAGCGCCTGCGCAAGCGGGCGATTTTCGACCGTCACGACGCCATGGGTTTTCGCCACTTCCTTGATTTTCAACGCCATATAATCCGCCCCTTTCGCGACGACGACTGGCGCTTCCATCTTGCCGTCTTCATACTTGAGGGCAACGGCGTAATGCGTCGGGTTGGTAATGACGACATCCGCGTTCGGCACTTCCTGCATCATCCGCCTCATCGCCATCTCACGCTGTTTTTGCTTGATGCGCGATTTGATGAGTGGATCGCCTTCCGTCTTTTTGTATTCATCTTTAATGTCCTGTTTGGACATGCGGATGCTTTTTTCAAATTCAAACCGCTGATACAAGTAATCAAACAGCGCTAAAAACAAGAGCGCCCCCGCGGCGTACAGCCCCATTTTCACCGTCAAGCCGCCGACGACAGTCAAAGCCTCACCCGGCGTCTTGGAAACGAGCGCCGCAAGCTCGCTTCGTTCGGCCAACAGCGCCGCAAACACGACCGCACCGATGATTCCAGCTTTTAACACGGATTTCAACAGCTCGACCAAGGCGCGCAACGAAAACAGCCGTTTCATTCCTTGCACGGGATTGAGGCGGTTCCCATCCATTTTTAACGGTTCAACGGTGAACAAGGCGCCGATTTGCAAAAAGTTGGCCAACCCAGCCGCCAGCACTGCGGCGGCGAACAGCGGCGCCAAAAGCAAGGATGCATGGGAAAGCCAGTCAAGAAACAGCCGGTGAAGCGAGTCAACCGTCAACGAAGGGGAGGCAGAATCGGACAAGGCGCGGGCGAACAACCGCAGCAGACCGTCCCGCTCGTACGCCCCCGCCAAGGACAAAGCAAGAAATGAAGCAAGCAACACGGAAGCGGAGACGACATCACCGCTTTTGGCCACCTGTCCTTTTTCCCGCACTTCTTGCCGTTTGCGAGGCGTCGCCTTTTCCGTTTTTTCCCCAGCGAAAAATTGCAAATCGAGCCGCCACTCGCCCATCTTATCCGCCCCCCAACAGCCGCATCAACTCGCGCAACGAGGCAAACATGAAGTGAAATACACTGCGCGCCGCAAGCAATATCGTCCCAATCCCCGCCAACAGGAGCAAAAACGCCGCTGCCGTTTTGGCGGAAAAGCCGACCGCAAAAATGTTCATTTGCGGCACCGCGCGGGCGATGATGCCAAGCGCCACGTCGACTAAAAAGAGCGATCCGACAAGCGGGGCCGCCATTTGGAAAGCGGCGGCGAACATCGCAGCAAACGCCCGCACCGCGTATTCCACCGCCCGACCGTCAGCAACGTGCGGCAGGCGGTCAAGCGGCAACCAATGATAGCTGTAAAACATGCCGTCAAGCAGCAAATGGTGGCCATCGAGAGCGAGCAAAAGCAGCAGGGCGAGCAAATGAAGATATTCGCCAAGCAGCGGGCTTTGCGCTCCAGTTTGCGGGTCGATGACGTTGGCGATGGCAAACCCGATTTGAAAATCGATCAAGCCGCCGGCGATTTGCATCGCCGCCATGAGGATCGCTGCCAGCAGCCCGAGCGCCAATCCGACGAGCGCTTCTTTTACGACAAGCAATACATACACACCGTCAAGCGCCAACACCGGTTTGGGCATCGCCAAAAACAACAGCCAGCTGAACAAAAACGCCAATCCGGCTTTATACGAAGCCGGCACGGTCCGATAGGAAAACAACGGCATCGCCGCGAAAAACGAAGCGGCGCGGACAAAGACGAGCAAAAACGCCGGAAAATAAGTCCATGCTTGTTCCATCGCCGATCAGCCTATAAACGAAGCAAGATTGTTGAAAATATCGTGCGCGTACGACACCATTTTCGAGAGCATCCACGGCCCAAAAAACACAAGTCCAAGCAAGACGGCGACGATTTTCGGCACAAACGCGAGCGTCTGCTCTTGAATTTGCGTCGCCGCCTGGAAAATGCTGACGACAAGCCCGACGGCAAGGGACAACAACAAGAGCGGCCCGCAGACGACAAGCACGATATACACGCCTTGTTCAGCAAGGCGGATGATGAAATCGGCACTCATAAACGCCACCTATCTTTATTGAAAACTTTGCAACAATGATTTGACGACCAAATGCCAGCCATCAACAAGGACAAACAATAAAATTTTAAACGGCAGCGAAATCATCACGGGCGGCAGCATCATCATCCCCATCGACATTAAGACGCTGGCGACGATCATGTCGATGACTAAAAACGGAATAAAAATCATAAAGCCCATTTGAAACGCCGTTTTCAACTCACTGATGGCAAACGCCGGCACGAGCGCGGTCATCGGGATGTCGTTGACCGTTTTCGGCTGTTTGGCGCCGCTGTATGATAAAAACAGCGCCAAATCTTCCTGCCTGGTGTATTGGCTCATAAACTGCTTCAGCGGAACAGCCGCCCGTTCATACGCCTCCTCCAAGTCAATTTTGTCGGCAAACAGCGGCTGCAATGCCTGATCGTTGATGTCTTTCCAAGTCGGCGCCATAATGAAAAACGTTAAAAACAAGGCGAGCCCGACGAGCACTTGGTTCGGCGGCATCTGCTGCGTGCCGAGCGCCGTGCGCACAAACGACAAAACGATGACGATGCGGGTAAAACATGTCATCATAATGAGAATGCCGGGTGCGATCGACAACACGGTGAGCAACAGAAGAAGCTTCACCGCTGTCGACACGTGCTCGGGAGCCATCGAATCAAACATATGGACAAATTCACTCATCGTCCGCCGTCCCTTTCTTCTTCAACCGATTGAGCCACTCGTTTCGCTTTTCGGCCATTTGCTTCATCTCCTCCGCCAACAGCGCCGAAAACGACGGCGGCAAACCGTTTTTCCGCTTTGATTTCCCCGTCCACTCGCCTCGAAGGAAGGAGCCAAGCCGGCCCAACTCCGCCATTCGCTCCAACCGTGCGCGATGTTGCTCCAACAGTTCATTCATTTCTTGTTCGTCTTCAATTTCTTTCAGAAGCTGAATCGAATCACCGACACCGATGACGAGCAGCCGACGGCCGACTTTAATGAGCTGTACAGAGCGGTTCGTCCCGACGCTCGTCCCGCCGAGATGCTCGATGACGCCCTTTTGGCTTGAAACAAACGACTGACGGCGGGACATCCACCTTAACACCGCATAAAGGAGAATGAGGACAAAGGCGGTCGCGCCGATGAGCCGAAGCACATCGGAAGCGGAAACCGCATCAGCGGCTTGATTCGCTGTTTGGTTTGTCTGCTGCCCGGAAGGAGCTGACGGCCCGCATGAATCGGGATGCTGCAGGCAGTCGGCGACCGTGGGGCTTTGGGCGGCCGATGCCGGCGTCGGCCCCAAAGCAATGGCTGCTGCCAGCAAAACGGCCGCCCAGCGCCAAATTGCCATCGTTTCCACCTCTGATCGCTCACCCGATCGTTTTGTTGATCGCTTCGATGACGCGGTCGGCTTGGAACGGCTTGACCACAAAATCTTTCGCTCCGGCTTGAATGGCATCAATCACCATTGCCTGCTGCCCCATCGCGGAGCACATAATGACTTTGGCATTGCTGTCGATTTTTTTTAATTTCCTTGAGCGCCGCAATCCCATCCATCTCCGGCATCGTAATATCCATTGTCACGACATCGGGCCGCGTTTCCTTGTATTTCTCGATCGCCTGCCGTCCATCGGCCGCTTCGGCGACGACTTCATGTCCGTTTTTCGTCAAAATGTCTTTAATCATCATGCGCATAAATGCCGCATCATCAACGACAAGCACTCTTGCCATGTCCCCTAACCTCCCAAACGCCTGTTTATTTTAACTTTGTCAGCCGATCGCTTTGGCTGATGATGTCCGTGATGCGGACGCCGAAATTTTCATCGATGACGACAACCTCGCCTTTCGCGATCAGCTTGTTGTTGACAAACACATCGACCGGTTCGCCGGCCAGTTTATCGAGCTCAATGATCGATCCAGTCGACAGCTGCAAAATTTCCTGCACCGACCGCTTCGTCCGCCCGAGTTCAACCGTCACCTGCAGCGGCACATCAAACAGCAGCTCCAAATTGCGCGCCTCCGTTGCCGCAAGCGGCGGGGCATCGAACTCGACGAAATCGGCGGTTTGAATATGCCGAGCGGCTGCACCCTCCCTCTCCTTGTCCGCCCGCCCAGCCGGCGGTCCATCCGTCGAGCGGCTCGCCGCTTCTGAAGCGGCCGCACCGCCGTTTGCCTGAACGTCAATTGGAACAGGCTGCGGCTCGCGAAACGGCCGGTCGTCCGCCGACGACTTAAGGCTCACTTCCGCTGCCCCCGGCTCCTCAAGCGGCGAGCCGAGCAATTGGGCAACCAATTCTTTCGCGAAATCGATCGGCAACAGCTGCATAATGCTTGAGTCGATCAACTCGCCAATTTTGAGCCGAAATGACACTTTAATGAAAAAGTCTTCGTCCGGCAAATATTCCATCCCTTTTCCTTCCGCTAAATCAAGCAGATGGAGCGTCGGCGGGGAAATATCAACCCGCTTGCCAAAGACGGTCGACATCGACGTCGCCGCTGAACCCATCATTTGGTTCATCGCTTCTTGAACAGCGCTCAGCTGAATCTCTCCGAGCGGACCATCGGCCGCCGTTCCGTCGCCGCCAAGCATTAAATCAGCGATAATCGCCGCGTCTTGCTGTTTAATGACCAACAAGTTTGTCCCGAGCAGCCCTTCCGTATAGTTGACTTGGATGGCGACATATGGCTGCGGAAATTCATCCGCGACGCTTGTGCGCTCGATAATGGACACGCTTGGCGTCGTAATTTCCACCTTTTGGTTCAATAACATCGACAGGGCAGTGGCCGAACTGCCGAAAGAAATATTGCCGATTTCCCCAAGGGCGTCCTGCTCAAGCGGAGAGAGAAGATCATGAAGCGCCGGAATAGGTCCGTCGCTGTCCATTCCGCGCAACAAAGCATCAATTTCATCCTGCGACAACATTCCATCATTCATCATGGTCGTCTTCGTCCCCCTCGATCATCGCTAAAATTTGCACCGCCAGCTTTTTGTTCCGCTTCCCCGGCTGGCCGATAAACTTTGGAATATGGCCGATTTTGACCACGAGCGGCTCATGAATCGACTGCTCGAGCTGAATGACATCGCCGGCCTCGAGTTGAAGAAATTCATTGACCGTGATGACCGCCGTTCCCAGTTCAGCGATAATCGGCAATTTTGCCGCGCGGATGCGCTGTTCGATCCGTTTCGCTTCCTCGGGGGAACGCTCCTTTTTTTGCGCCTGCATCCAGTAATGCACCGACAGCCGCGGCATAATCGGCTCCAAGACGACATGCGGAATGCACACATTCATCATGCCGCGCGCTTCGCCGATTTGCGTGTTGAGCGAAATGACGACAACGGTGTCGTTCGGCGCAATCATGCGCAAAAACTGCGGATTGACTTCAAAATCGACAAAGAGCGGGTCGACTTCCGCCACCGATTCCCAAGCGTCGCGCCAATGGACAAACGCCTTGTCAAACAAATTGGACATGATGCGTGTTTCAATCTCCGTCAAATGCTCCACTTTATCCATCCCGACGCCGCGCCCGCCCATCACCCGGTCAAGCATGGCGTAAGCGATGTTCGGGTTGACTTCCAAAAGGACATGCCCGCCGAGCGGCGGCACCTCAAAGACATTGATGATCGTCATTTTTGGGATGGAGCGGACAAATTCTTCGTATGGAATTTGGTCGGCCGATGCGACCGAAATTTGCACATATGTTCGCAGCTGGGCGGAAAAAAACGTTGTCAGCAGACGGGCGAAATTTTCATGAATGCGCGTCAGGCTGCGGATTTGATCTTTGGAAAACCGGAGCGCCCGCCGAAAATCATACGTTTTGACGCGTCGGCCTTCCTCCTCTTTTTTCAGCTCCTCCGCGCTCATCTCCCCTGCAGAAAGCGCCGCGAGCAACGCGTCAATTTCGCTTTGCGACAATACTTCCCCGGCCGTCATTTCATCTTCCCCCCTTCCAATGACAGGGCTACTGGAGGATAAAAGAGGTAATGTAGACGTTCTCCACTCTCCCTTCTTGCATCAATCCGTTGATCTCGCGCTTCAGCCTCTCTTTCAGCGCCGTCAGCCCTTCTTTTCCTTTAAAGTCGGCCGCTTTCATCTGCGAAAGTTGCTCGATGATCACGTCTTTCATCTGAAAATCGCGTTTCTCCGCCTCTTCTTTTCCTTGATCGCTGTCTGTTTCAATTTTAAATGAGATTTTAATATAACGTCCGTCTGCTAAATTGGTGGTCATTTCCGGAATGTCGATCGATCGTTCCGCCAGTTCGTCAGCGCTTGGCGCCCCTTGTTTTTCCGCATGCCCCATCTTCATCACCGCGACAAGCGCCGCCGTTCCAGCCAAAGCGATGACCGCCAGCACAATGATCATCGTTTTGATTGCTTTATTCCCTTTCACGGTCCAATCCTCCTGCTTTCGGTAAGCGAAACACACCAAGCTGCTGGTAAAATTCGCTCGCTCGCGCCGCCACTTGCTCGACCGTTTCGCGAACGACGAATTTTTTTCCGTTCGTCAGCGTCACGGTCGTATCAGGAAACGCTTCAATTTGTTCGATGTACAACGCATTGAGCACAAACCGTTTGCCGTTGAGCTTCGTTAACGAAATCATCGGGCAACAGGCGCAAGACGCCGCTCACGCCCTACCTCCTATTCTATTTTTTCAAGTTGACAAGCTCTTGCAAAATTTCATCCGATGTCGTAATGATGCGCGTATTCGCCTGGAAGCCGCGCTGGGCGACGATCATCTCCGTGAATTCCTCGGCAAGGTCGACGTTGGACATCTCAAGCGCGCCGGAGACGATCGTTCCGGTTCCGTTCGCTCCCGGCGCCCCTATCGTTGGCGCTCCAGAGTTGGTCGTTTCGCGGAACAAGTTGTTGCCGGCTTTTTCTAATCCGTCATTGTTGGCAAATTTCGCGAGCTGAATCGTGCCGATTGTCTGCAAGTTGCCGGATGCGTTCACAATAGTCACTTGGCCGTCCGCTCCGATGCTTAAGCTTTTCGCATCTGTCAGAACTTGAAGGCGGCTATTTCCAACACCGAGCAAATATTGGCCATCGGCATTGACAATATAGCCTTGCGAATCGAGATAAAAATTCCCGGCTCTCGTATACATGCGATTGTTGCCGGACGCATCGCCGACGACGAAAAACCCGTCGCCGGAAATGGCCAAATCGAGCACGCGGCCGGTCGTTTGCAAACTGCCTTGCGTATGGACGGTGTCGATCGCCGCCAGCTGCGAACCGAGCCCGACCTGCTTTGGATTCGTCCCGCCGCGGCCGGCACCGGCATTGGGTCCGCTTGCTCCCGAAATCGTCTGGCTCATCAAATCTTTGAAAATCGTTCGTCCTTTTTTAAACCCGTACGTATTGACATTGGCAATGTTGTTGCCGATGACATCCAACTTCGTTTGAAAGTTGCGCATGGCGCCGATTCCGGAATACATGGAACGAAGCATCGGTTTCCTCTCCCCTTTTTATCCTTTTTGTTCGACTTTCACGACCGCATCCGCGGCAATCGTTGTCCCGTTATCAAGCCCAAGAGTCACTTGGCCGTCTTTTTGCATGACCGATTGAACGACGGCGCTCATCGTCGTCTCGCCGTCTTGCCAGTGCACCGTTTTGCCGATCCATTCGCTGTAGCGCAAAAGCGCATCGCGGCTTGACGCTTGCATCCATTGCTGCATCAAATTGGCGATGTTCATCATTTGCTCAAGCGAAGAGAAGCTCGCCATTTGCGCGATAAAGTCTTTATCTTCCATCGGATTGAGCGGGTCTTGGTTTTCGAGCTGAGCGAGCAAAATTTTGAGAAAATCGTCTTTTCCTAAAATTTGATTGCCCGTTTTCCGTTCCGGCTGAACCGCGTTTGTCAGCCATAAGCTCCCGTCAATCGCATTCGTTGTCATCCTCGTTCTTTTCCCCCTTATGCGTCAGCTTCGATCCCGTCTAGCGCAAACGGGAAGGAAGATGATGCTCCCGCTTTTGTTTTTGCCGCGATTCGCCCTGCTGCTGCCCTCCTTGGCGGTTTCCGGAATATGGCGGCATCGCGGGGCTGTCATAATCCGACCAAACGGTCCATTTTTCGACCGTGATGGAACTCGCATCAAGCTGCTGAGCAAGCTGCGGCAAATGAGCGTAGAGCAACTCTTTCACCGCGTCGTTCGCCACGAGCAGCTTGGCGGCGAGCTTTCCACCTTCCTCTGTCATTTTCACCGTCACCGTCCCGAGATGTTCCGGATGCAGACGGATGACAAGCTGCATGACACCGTTTGGAAGCTTCATCCACCGCGCCGACCTTAGCGCGTGGGCGACTTGATCAGCGACGCTTCCGCCAGCTGACGCCGGCATCTCGCCGACCAACCCGACAGATGAAAAGGAGGGTGATAAAAGCGCAGGAGGAGTAGTGAACGAAGGAGCGGCCTCGCCGCCCTGCCCCTTGTCCCCCCTTTTTGGCAGCGAAACGTCTTTTTCGCCAGCCGGTCGCACAGAAGAAACTCCGTTCGGCAGCGCGACAACCGCCCTGTTGCCTCCCTGCTCACGGAACGGGCGCTGGTCGCCGTCGCTCAGGAGCAGTGGAAACATCCCGGTTTTTCCGCTGGAAGGCGAACCCGATTCAGCATCGATATGACCACGTTTTTGTCCGTCGGTTATGAACGCACGTTCCAATCCCGCTTCATCGGCCGCCGGCTGAGCGGCAATCTTTTCTTCACCATTCATCGCACCGACAAACGGAAATGTCCCATGATCACTCGTTTTCCCTTCCGCCTGCTGATCCGCCGCTAAAAGCGGCGCGCCTGCAGCTGCCGAAATTGGAGCGACAGCCCAAGCAGCCACGAGGGAAGGGGCAAGCCACAATGATTCGATTTGCGCCGGCTTCTTTTCCGCTGAAGATGGTTGTCCGGCTGCGCCCGTTTCCATTCCGCCATTTTGCCAATCTGGCTCTTTGTTTTTGCTCGACTCCTCTTGAAGCAAGCTAGTCTCTGCCCCAGCGGGCAATAACTCTTGTTGCTTATCAGCAAGCAACGCCGCAAACACGTTTGCGTTTTCCGCCTCTTTTTTCACCGCCATAGCGCCTGCCGATAGCGGCGCGTTTGCTGTGATCGTTACTTTCATTCGGCCGCCTCCTTCCCCATCGCCCTTTTACTTAACGATGCCAACAGTTTCGCCGCCTGCCCAGCCGGCATTTGTTCCAAAATGGCTGCCGCTTTGTCGCCGTCAATCTGGCTCAGTACACGGAGCGCTTCGCTCTCAGGCAGTTCCGCTAAAATCGCCGCCGCCTGTTTTTCCGACATGGCGTCATACATGCCGACGACATCTTCTTCCGTCAAGGCCGGCTCGTCAACAGGCTCAGCCTGAGCGTCCGTTTTCCCGCTTGGCGCAGACAGCTGGGCGATTTCCTTTTCCTTTGCCGCCAATTCGTTTTTCAACTGCTTGATTTGCTTTTGTTGGTCGGCGATCGTTCGTTTTTGCTGGTTGATCGTCTGCTGCTGAGCTTCAATCGTTTTTTGCAAAGCTTTCTCCCTTTTGCTCCAGTTGATCCACTCGGAGACAAACGGCGCCTTTATGGTCCACTGCTTTGCCGCCTTGGCCACATCAACGCCGGCAATGTTTAAAATCAACAACAGAAAGGAGGCGGCAAACGCACTCGGAATGACAATGACAAACAACAGCCATTGCCACCAACTCGCCTGCATTTCCTGTTCAACTTTGCTCTCCGCCATCTATACCTCTCCTTGCCTTGCAAAACGTTGAACCGCCATTTCATCGAGCAGGCGGCGTTCCGCTTCCCTCTCAAGCTGCTCGGCCCACCGCTTCATGCGCTCGCGCATTTTTTCGTATTTTTTCACTTCGATATTCAATTCCATCAAACGCTGCTGCCGGCGCTGCATCTGCTCGCGCGCCTGCATGACGACGAGCTGATAATGGTCGATCATCCGCTCTAAATTCGCCATATATTGCAGCCTAAGGCGAATGTCTCCAACGGACAGGCCGGCTTGAAGCTGTTCATCCCGAGCCGCCGCGCATTCTTCTTTTTCCTTGAGCAGGCGGTAAAGCGTTTCGGCTGCCTGCTCAAACCGGCGGACCGCCTCCTCGTATTCGCCAAGCGCCTTTTCTTTTTCTTTTTCTTTCATCGCCAGCACTTTTTGCAGCCGAAACGTCGGCGTCACATTTGTTCACCCTTTCATCGTCTGAACATGGCGCGCGATTTCTCACCGAACCGACAGCAAGCGCAACAACCTATCAATGCTTTCGGCGCGCGTCGTTTTTTCATCGATGTTTTGGCGGCAAAACGCCATCATTTGCGGATAAAATTCGATCGCCTCATCAATTTCTTGGGACGACCCCCGTTTGTACGCCCCGATTTGAATCAAATCCTCCGAATCGATATAAGTGGACAGAAGGCGGCGGAACCGGTTTGCCGCTTCGCGGTGCTCTGCGCTGATCATGTGGGGCATGACGCGGCTGACGCTTTTGAGCACGTTGATCGCCGGGTAATGCCCTTTGTTCGCCAGCTGGCGTTCCAACACAAAATGGCCATCCAAAATGCCGCGCACCGCATCAGCGATCGGCTCATTCATGTCATCGCCGTCAACAAGCACCGTATAAAACGCGGTGATCGTGCCGGAAGCGTTCGTTCCAGCCCGTTCAAGCAGCTTTGGCAGGAGGGCGAAGACCGATGGCGTATAGCCTTTCGTCGTCGGCGGCTCACCGACGGCAAGGCCAATCTCCCGCTGCGCCATCGCGACGCGGGTGACCGAGTCCATCATGAGCATGACATCCGCCCCTTGGTCGCGAAAATATTCGGCGATCGCCGTTGCCGTATAGGCGCCTTTGACGCGCATCAGCGCCGGCTGGTCGGACGTGGCGACGACGACGACCGAGCGGGCCAAGCCGTCTGGGCCAAGGTCGCGCTCTAAAAACTCGCGCACTTCGCGGCCACGCTCGCCGATTAAGGCGATGACGTTCACATCAGCCGACGTATGGCGGGCAATCATTCCCATGAGCGTGCTTTTGCCGACGCCCGAGCCAGCAAAAATGCCGACGCGCTGCCCCTTGCCGACGGCAAGCAGGCTGTCGATGACGCGGATGCCGACTTCAAGCGGTTCGACAATCGGCGGCCGAACGAGCGGATTGGGCGGATCGCGTTCGACCGAAACCGGCTTCAGCCCGGGCGGCAACGGGCTCCCGTCAAGCGGTTGGCCGAGCGGATCCAGAACCATGCCAATGAGCGCATCGCCGACGTGCACTTCAAGCGGTCGGCCGGTCGCTTCGACAAAACAGCCGGGAGCGATATGGGTCGTGGCGGAAAACGGCATAAGCAAGACGTGCTGTTCATGAAAGCCGACGACTTCGGCGGGAATTTTCCGGCATCCGCTCTGTTCATGGATGTAACAAAGATCCCCAATCGAGCTTTTCGGTCCTTTCGATTCCATCATCAAGCCGATGACGCGCGACACTTTGCCAAACCGTTTATACAAGTCGACAGCGTTGATTTCATCAAGAAGCGCCTGCCAGTTCAGAAAACGCCCCCTCCTTCAATCGCCGGTAGAGCGCCTCGCGCAGCCGCTCAAGCTGTACATCGACGCCCGCCTCGATGCGTCCAAACGGCGTCTCCACGACACATCCATATTCAGGAAGCGCATCGTCCGGGTAGATGAATAGATCAACGCGATGCGGAAACAGAGATTTCAGCAGCTCTTTTTGTTCTGCCACGATTTCGTAGCCGTGCGGATGCACATAAACGGCCACTTCCGTTTGCTGGCGCACTTCCTGCAACGCTTGGTGCACGAGCGGCAAAAAAGCGTTTCGATCGCCCTCAAGCGCGGCGCCGAGAATGCGTTCGGCCGCTTTTAACGCCACCTCCAGCATCGCCTCAGCCGTCGATTCGATGCGAGCGTAAAATTCGGTGTTCGCTCGCTCCGCCAAGCGGCGGGCTTGCTCAATCAACGCGCGGTGCTCGCTCAAAGCCTCCTCGCGCCCAGCCGCATAGCCGTCTTCATACCCGCGGGCGCGCGCTTCCTCGATGAGGCGCTCTTTCTCACGCTGCCATTCCTCTTTGTCGCGGGCCAACTGCTCGCGCACCGATTCGTAATATTGCTCTGCCTGGCGGCGAAGCTCGGCTGCTTCTTCCTTGGCGGCGGCGACCGCTTCCATCTCCCGTTGCCGATCGTCGCCGGACGATGGAAGATCGGAAACATGGCGCTGCACGACGATCGTCTTTTTCCCAGAGCGCACCGCCAATTTTGGCGCTTTAATGACGTTAGACAATAATATCATCTCCTCCCCCGCGCGCGATGACGATTTCTCCAGCCTCTTCGAGACGTCGGATCACGGCGACGATGCGCGATTGCGCCTCCTCGACATCACGCAGCCGGACTGGCCCCATATATTCCATTTCTTCTTTGAACGTCTCCGCCATTCTTGTCGACATGTTGCGGAAGACGATGTCTTTCACTTCATCGCTCGCCACCTTAAGCGCCAGCATCAAGTCATTGTTATCCACTTCGCGGATGACGCGCTGAATGGCGCGGTGATCGAGCGTCACGATATCTTCAAAGACAAACATCCGTTTTTTGATTTCCTCGGCCAGTTCCGGATCTTGGATTTCCAAGGCATCCAAAATCGTCCGCTCCGTGCTCCGATCGACTTGGTTCAGCACTTCCACGACCGCCTCAATGCCGCCGGCTTGCGTGTAATCTTGCACGACGGTCGCAGACAGCCGCCGCTCCAAAATTTGCTCGACTTCGTTGATAATCTCCGGCGATGTGCTGTCCATCAGCGCGATGCGCCGGGCGACATCCGCCTGCATTTCCTGCGGCAGCGCCGATAAAATTTGCCCTGCCTGCGCCGGCTCCAAATACGAAAGAATCAGAGCGATCGTTTGTGGATGTTCATTTTGGATGAAGTTTAACAGCTGCATCGGGTCGGCTTTGCGGGCGAAATCAAACGGCCGCACCATCAGCGCTGATGTCAGGCGGTTGATGATCTGCATTGCCTTATCCGGGCCGAGCGCTTTTTCAAGCACTTCTTTCGCATAGGCGATGCCGCCTTGGGCGATGTAATCTTGCGCCAGGGCGAGCTGTCGAAACTCTTCAAGCACTTCCTCTTTTTGTTCCGTCGTCACTTGACGGACGTTGGAAATTTCCAGCGTCAGCTTCTCGATCTCTTCCTCGGATAAATGTTTATAGACAGAGGCCGACACATCCGGGCCGAGGGAGATAAGCAGGATGGCTGCTTTTTGCCTGCCCGACAGCCCGCCTTTTCGTTCGCGCTTTGCCATACGCCGTTCCCCCTACTCTTCCGATAGCCACGTTTTTAATAGTTTGGCAAACTCATCCGGCTTTTCTTTCGCCAGACGCTCAAGCTGTCGACGGCGCAACGCTGCCTCCGTCTCCGGCGGCTCCGGCAAATCCGGCTCCGTCGAAAGCGGCGGAGCAAACAAGCGTTCTTCTTCCTCTTCCTCGTCTTCACGGCGGCGGCGCAGCCAGAGGAACAACAGCAAGGCGACGAGCAACAGCGCTCCTGCGCCGGCCGCATACCACCACCACACCGGCCGGTCCGGCGTCGATTGGGTGAATGTCGGCTTGCCGTTGAATTTTTGCACCGAAACGACGATGCGGTTGTTGATGTCTTGATCCGTGAGCGTTTGCGCCTCGCTTTTGTCAATTGACGTCCGAACGATTGTGCCTAGCAGTTTTTGAATATCATTGACCGTCTCGGGCGGCAGCGAGTTCGGATCATTAGGGTCAGGCGGCTCGACCATCACTTGGATGCCTAGGTCGCGGATTTTATATGGGCTTTCGACGATTTGCTTTTTGATTTTGTTTACCTCGTTGTTGATCGTCTCTTCGGTTCGTTCATAGTTGCCGTTTGTTGCGCCGTTTGCGTTTTGGTAGCCCGGCACTTCGTTCGCGCCTGTTCCAGCGGCGCCTCCGGGCGGCGCACCGCTCCCGGAGTACGTCTCTTTAATGCGCTGAACGCTGACGGCAATACCTTGCTTCGTTTTCTCGTCCACTGGAGAAACCAAATTTTCTTCTCGTTTCTCCTGCGTAAAGTCGACATCCGCCGTCACGGAGACGACGACTTTATCCTGCCCCATCATCGTGCCGAGCAGTTGCTGCACTTGGCGTTGAATGTCGCGCTCGATCTGCTTTTTGATTTGCTGCTGTGAGGCGAATGTCGCCCCTGTCGAATTTTCCCCATCATTTTTTAGGTCATAATACTCAAAAAACTGATTCATAATGACGATATTATCTGTAGAGAGATTCGGAACACTTTTGGCGACGAGATGATAGAGCGCTTTGATTTGCTCGTCGCTGAATTGATAGCCCGGCTTCGTCTTCAGCACGATCGAAGCCGAGGCTTCCCCTTTCTCATCGGAAACGAATACGCTCGGCTGCGGAAGGTTGATCATGACTTTGGCGTCCTCGACGCCGTCGATCGTCTTGATCAAGTTGGCGAGCTCCGTTTGCATCGCCTTCAGCTTCACCATATTGAACTCGTTATCCGTCATGCCGAAGCTCGCGTTTTGGCCGAAAAATGAATAGTCAATGACTCCACTGTTCGGGATGCCTTCAGCAGCGAGCTCGACTTTCAGCGCGTCCACTTGCTCTTTCGGCACTTTAATCGTCGTCCCGCCGTCCGCCACTTCGGCCGGAACGCCGCGCTGGTCAAGCGTTGCTTTAATTTGCCCCGCTTCTTGCGGCGACAAATTGCTGTAGAGGGGCACCATTTCCGTCCTTGTGGCGAAAAAGACGCCGACGCCAACGGCCAAAAGCACGGCCGCTGCCGCAGTGAGCACGAGCCATTTCTGCTTTTTTGTCCGTTCCTGCCAAAACGCGCGAGCGCGGCTCCACCACTCTTTCCATTTCCTTCTCATACAATTCCCCCGATGATCCAATACCTGCCGCCATAGCGCAACAATGGCGGCGGCTTCCGTATGTATTGCGATTCATTGCTGCTACAATGGCATGCGCATCATTTCCTGATACGCTTCGATCGCTTTGTTGCGGATCTCCAGCGTCAGCTGCAACGTGATGCTCGCTTTTTGCGCGGCGATCATCACATCATGCAACTGAACGTTCTCCCCGCGAACGAGCTTTTCCGTCAGCGCATCGGCTTGAATTTGCGCTTCGTTCACGCGGTTGAGCGCCTCTTTGAAAAATGCGGCGAATTGCTTTTGCGCCTCAGCCGGCTTCGCTGGGGGCGAAACGGCGGAAGACATCGTCAGCCCAATGCGGCTTGCTCCATCAATCATCGTTTATCCCCCTCGCATGCTATTTCCCGATCTCGAGCGCCTTCATGAGCATTCCTTTCGAAGCATTCAACACCGTAACGTTCGCCTCATACGAACGCGTCGCCCCGATCAAGTCCACCATTTCTTTCAGCGGGTCGACGTTTGGCAGACGCACATAGCCGTCGGCGCCCGCATCCGGGTGATTCGGGTCGTAGACGAGTTTAAACGGCGCCGGATCATCGACAATTTCGCGCACCCGCACTCCGCCGTCCACCGCGTCGGCACGGCCGAGCGCAGCCTGCAAATAGCCCGAAAACGACCCGCTCTGCGGTTCGATGATGACCA
The DNA here is from genome assembly GCF_000422025.1 of Geobacillus sp. WSUCF1. Taxonomy (NCBI): domain Bacteria; kingdom Bacillati; phylum Bacillota; class Bacilli; order Caryophanales; family Anoxybacillaceae; genus Geobacillus; species Geobacillus sp. WSUCF1. Next base: position 29,428 of record NZ_ATCO01000057.1, read on the forward strand.
TTTTGCGACGGTACGGCTCCCATTCGCCGTTGACAAGGCGGGCGCGCGTCGTATCGACGTTAGCGATGTTGGAGGCAATCACGTCCATGCGCAACCGTTGGGCGGTCAACGCCGAAGCCGAAATGTTTAGACTTTGAAACAAAGACACCCGTTATTTCCCTCCTTTAATCACGGTTTTCAACGTGGTAAATTTGCCGTTGAGCCGCTCGATTAAGGCATTGTAATAAATTTGGTTTTCTGCTAGTTTTGACATTTCTTGATCAATATCGACACTGTTTCCATTATGATTGTAACTCACCGTTGTGTCCGTCGTCACGATGATTTTTCCATTTTGTTCGTTTGGAAACGAAAAATGCTTCGGATTCGTCCGTTTGGCCTCAAGCCGAAACGCCCGTTCCAATTCAGCCTGAAAGCGCACATCTTTCGCCTTATAGCCCGGCGTATCGGCGTTGGCGATGTTGTCGGCGATCGCCTGTTGGCGAAGCGCAGCGTAGCGAAGCCCTTGTTCAAGCCAACCGATCGTCACTGAAAAGAGCGCCAATGGAATCCCCTCTTTTCTCCTATTTTTCGACAATTTCTGCTAATTTTCATTTTACGGGAAAGAAAACCTAATGTATAGACGGAACTTGGTACTATTTTTCGACGATGCCATTACAGAAAAACGATGCCAAAGATGTTTGCCAACAACAAAAAACCCGCCGGGCCAAAATACCCAGCGGGCTTAGGCGACTACGCCGTTCAGCTCGATTTCAATTTTTCCAGTTCGCTTAAAAACTTGTCGTTCAATACTTTAATGTACGTTCCTTTCATGCCGAGCGAGCGCGATTCGATCACGCCGGCGCTTTCTAGTTTGCGCAGAGCATTGACAATGACCGAGCGGGTGATGCCGACGCGGTCGGCGATTTTGCTCGCGACAAGCAGCCCTTCCGTTCCGTCAAGCTCTTCAAAAATATGTTCAATCGCCTCAAGCTCGCTGTAAGAAAGGGAGCTGATCGCCATTTGCACGACCGCCTTGCTGCGCGCTTCCTCTTCAATTTCTTCCGCCTTTTCACGCAGAATTTCCATGCCGACGACCGTCGCACCGTATTCAGCCAAAATGAGATCGTCATTGTCAAACTCGCGGTCAAGGCGCGATAAAATGAGCGTGCCGAGCCGCTCGCCTCCGCCGTTGATCGGAACAATCGTCGTCAAGCCGGTTTTGAACAAGTCACGATTTTCCACTGGAAACGCCGTATATTCGCTATTAATATCAATATTAGGAGACGTTTCCGTAATGTTGAACAAGTTTTTCGTGTATTCTTCCGGAAACTGGCGCTCCTCCAGCATCCGCTTCATCCGTTCGTTTTCAATCGATTGTTTAATGGCGAATCCAAGCAGTTTGCCGCGGCGGCTGACGACAAACACATTGGCTTCAATCACTTCGCAAAGCGTTTCTGCCATTTCTTTAAAATTGACCGGCCGCCCGGCCGCCTTTTGCAACATGGCGTTGATTTTCCGCGTTTTCTCTAGCAAGTTCATGGATTTCATCTCCTCCTCATAAAATAAACTCGCTTAAATCTTTGTTTTTGACGATGCTGCCGAGTTTTTGCTCGACATATTGCGGTGTGATGACGACCTTGTCGATTCCGATGTCCGGCGCCTCAAACAGCAAGTCTTCCAGCAGTTTTTCCAAAATCGTGTGCAACCGGCGCGCACCGATGTTGTCGGTCGTCTGGTTTACTTCAAACGCCACCTCGGCAATCTTACGAATAGCATCGTCAGAAAATTCAAGACTTATACCTTCTGTTGCCAAAAGAGCTTGATATTGTTTAATGAGCGCGTTATTCGGCTCGACTAATATTCTTACGAAATCGTCGACCGAAAGTTTCGCAAGCTCGACGCGGATCGGGAAACGGCCTTGCAGCTCAGGGATCAAATCCGACGGCTTCGCCATATGGAACGCGCCGGCGGCGATGAATAAAATATGGTCTGTTTTCACCGGTCCGTACTTCGTCATGACGGTCGACCCTTCGACAATTGGCAAAATGTCGCGCTGCACCCCTTCGCGCGAGACGTCGGCCGAGCCGGACACCGCTCCGCTGCGGGCGATTTTGTCGATTTCATCGATAAAAATGATGCCGGACTGCTCAGCCAGGCGGACGGCCTCTTGCGTCACTTCATCCATGTCGATCAGCTTTTGCGCTTCCTCGTTGATGAGCACTTTGCGCGCTTCACTCACTTTGAGACGCCGCTTTTTGCGCCGCTTCGGCATGAGGCTGCTCAAGGCGTCCTGCATGTTCATCCCCATCTGCTCAATGCCTGCCCCTTGCAAAAAGTCAAACCATAACGCGTCTGTTCCTCGATTTCAATCGTCACCATCTCGTTTTCCAACTGCCCGTTTGCCAGCTGCCAAGCAACTTGGCGCCGCTTTTGTTCCACCTGTTCATCCTCATGGCTGTAGCTGTTGTCCGCTTGGGCTCCTTGGCCGCCAAACAGCAGCTCAAGCGGATTTTTGATTGTCTGCTTTGGCTTGCCCGGAACGAGCAGTTCAACAAGCCGCTTGTTCGCCTGCTGTTCAGCCCTGTCTTTCACTTCGTTCATTTTTCGTTCTTTCACGATCCGAACTGACGTTTCCACCAAATCGCGCACCATCGATTCGACGTCGCGCCCGACATAACCGACTTCGGTGAATTTCGTCGCTTCGACTTTGATGAACGGGGCGCCGACGAGTTTGGCGAGCCGGCGGGCGATCTCCGTCTTCCCGACCCCGGTCGGGCCGATCATTAAAATGTTTTTCGGCATCACTTCATCGCGCAATTTTTCATCGAGCAAACTGCGGCGGTACCGGTTGCGAAGCGCGATCGCCACCGCCTTTTTTGCCTCTTTTTGCCCGACGATGAACTGATCGAGCTTTTCGACAATCTGCCGTGGAGTCAACGTTTCCGCCATCATCGGCCTCCTCCTTTTTACAGCTCTTCAACAATAATATGGCCGTTCGTATAAACGCAAATGTCAGCGGCGATCTCGAGCGCCGCCTTGGCAATCTCTTTCGCGGTCATCGAGCCGCCGGCGTACTTCTTCAACGCACGCCCAGCAGCCAACGCATACTGACCGCCCGAGCCGATGGCAAGCATGCCATCATCCGGCTCAATCACTTCGCCCGTGCCGGAGACAAGCAACAAATGCTGTTTGTCCATAACAATGAGCATCGCCTCGAGGCGGCGCAACACTTTATCGCTCCGCCACTCTTTCGCCAGCTCAACCGCCGCGCGCGGCAAGTTGCCATTCCATTGTTCGAGCTTGCCTTCAAACATTTCAAACAGCGTAAACGCGTCAGCGACGGAGCCGGCAAAACCGGCGAGCACGTTTCCTTGGAACAGCCGCCGCACTTTTTTCGCTGTATGCTTCATGACGACCGCATTGCCGAACGTCACTTGGCCGTCTCCAGCCATGGCGGATGCGCCGTTATGGCGGATGGCAAAAATTGTCGTCGCATGAAAGGCTCCCATCATTTCCCCTCCTTGCCTGCGGGTTACGCCCGCGGATGCGCCTGCAAATAAATATGCCGCAGCCGGTCTTTCGTTACATGTGTATACACTTGCGTCGATGACAAATGCGCATGACCGAGCAGTTCCTGCACCGAACGGAGATCGGCCCCTTCGTTGAGCAAATGAGTCGCAAACGTATGCCGAAGCACGTGCGGGCTGATGTTTTGCGTCAGCGCAGCGGCTTCGACAATCCGATCCAAAATATGGCGCACTCCCCGAGGCGTGAGCGGATTGCCTCGGGCGTTGACAAATAAATAGCGGTGGTCCGCCGGCAGCTTTCTTGTCAGTTCGCGTCGGCCCCTATGGATATACCGTTCAAGCGCTTCGCGGGCCGGACGGCCGAACGGAACGTAGCGCTGCTTGTTTCCTTTGCCGTGAATGAGCACGGTTTCCGCAACAAAATCGACATCAGACAGCTGTATGTGACAACATTCACTAACCCGAGCGCCAGTCGCGTACAACAACTCAACCAGCGCCGCATTGCGCTGGCCTAGGGCCGTATTTTCATCATTGACAAGAAACAATGCTTCTAATTCTTTTGGGTATAAAAAATTAGGAATTTTTTGCTCTTTTTTCGGCAGTGTCGCGAGCGCAAACGGATTTTCGGCCGCCCGCCCTTCGCGCAACAAAAACTTGTAAAAGCTGCGCAGACTCGAAATTTTGCGGGCGACCGAACGGCTGGCCAACTGTTGCTCGTATAGTTTCGTCAAATATAAACGAACGTCGCTGTAGGACACTTCATTGAGCGCGCCGATTCCTTCCTCATCCATAAACCGGAAAAACTGCTCAATGTCACGCCGGTAACACACAATAGTATATTGTGAATAATTTTTCTCGATTTGTAAATATTCCATGAATAATTGTAACGCAAGTTTCGAATTCTCCATCGCCTCACCCCGCAACGGCTACTACATCGTACCATATTCATCCGCATGAACGCAACTGTTTTTTTATAAAATTCTGAATTGTATCCGATGCCTTTTCAAGCTTCTAGCCGCTCTTCATAGTCGCACGCCGTGCATTGCACTTGCACACCTTTTTTCAGCTCTTTCTCCACAAGCAGCCCCGCGCATTTCGGACACGGGCGGGCGAGCGGTTTATCCCACGAGACGAAGTCGCAATCCGGGAAACGGTCGCAGCCGTAAAACACCCGCTTTCTTTTCGTGCTGCGCTCGACGATGTTGCCCTCGCGGCATTTCGGGCACTTGACGCCGATTTCTTTGACAATCGGCTTCGTATGGCGGCATTCCGGAAAATTCGAGCAGGCGATAAACTTGCCGAAACGGCCCATTTTGTACACCATCGGACTGCCGCACACCTCGCAGTCAATGCCGGCCGGCTCATCCTTAATCTCAACTGCGCGCATTTCTTTTTCCGCCACTTTCAACCGTTTTTCAAATTCGCGGTAAAACTCGTCGACGACTTTGATCCATTCCACTTTCCCTTCTTCAATTTCGTCCAATTCTTTTTCCATTTTCGCCGTAAACTCGACATCGATAATTTCCGGGAAAAATTCGAGCATCAGCTCGACAACGATTTCGCCGAGCTCGGTCGGGACAAACCGCTTGTTCTCAAGGACGACATAGTTGCGTTTTTGGATCGTATCAAGCGTCGGGGCATACGTCGACGGGCGGCCGATGCCGAGTTCCTCCAACGTTTTGACGAGGCGGGCTTCCGTGTAGCGCGGCGGCGGCTGCGTAAAGTGCTGCTTCGATTCGATCGTTTCGCTCTCAACTGTTTCCTCTTCTTCCAAATCCGGGAGGATACGGTCCTGCTCTTCCGCTTGATCGTCCGTTCCTTCAATATACACTTTCATAAACCCTGGAAATTTCACCTTCGAGCCGCTGGCGCGGAACACGACACCGTTGTTTTCCAACTCGACGCTCATGGTGTCAAGCACGGCGGCCGCCATTTGACTGGCGATGAACCGTTCCCAAATGAGTTTATACAACCGAAACTGGTCGCGCGTCAAATACGGTTTCACTTTGTCCGGATCGCGAAATGCCGATGTCGGGCGGATCGCTTCATGGGCGTCTTGGGCGTTCGTGCTTTTCTTCTCTTTCCGCTTTTCCTGGTTGACATACATAGCGCCGAACGTCGCCTCGATATATGCCGCCGCCTCTTGCTGCGCCGTCTCGGCGACGCGCGTTGAATCGGTGCGCATATACGTGATCAAACCGACCGTCCCTTCGCTGCCAAGATCGATTCCTTCGTACAGCTGCTGGGCGATCATCATCGTCTTTTTCGTCCGGAAATTCAGTTTGCGCGCCGCTTCCTGCTGAAGCGACGACGTCGTAAACGGCGGCACGGGGCTGCGCTTGCGCTCTCGTTTTGTCACCGTTTTCACCGCAAATGCCGTTCCGTTTAAGCGGTCCAGCACGGCTTTCACATCCGCCTCCGTCTTTAAATCGCGCTTTTGTCCGTCAATACTGTAAAACGAGGCGGCAAACGTCTCTCCTTCTTTTTGAAACGTCGCTTGAATCGTCCAATATTCTTCCGGCTGAAATTCGCGAATTTCTCGTTCCCGATCGATGATGAGGCGCAGCGCCACCGATTGGACGCGGCCGGCGCTTAATCCTTTTTTCACCTTTTTCCATAAGAGCGGGCTGATGTTATAGCCGACGAGGCGGTCGAGCACGCGCCGCGCCTGCTGGGCGTCAACAAGATTCATATTGATCGCGCGCGGCTTTTGAAACGATTGCTGAATCGCATCCTTCGTGATCTCATGAAAGACAACGCGGCAATCAGAGTGAATGTCCAGATCGAGCATGTGGGCCAAATGCCAGGCAATCGCCTCTCCTTCGCGATCGGGGTCGGCGGCAAGAAACACTTTTTTCGCTTTTTTCGCCGCCGTTTTCAACTCTTTGATCACCTGGCCTTTGCCGCGGATCGTAATGTATTTCGGCTCGTAGCCGTGGTCTATATCAACGCCCATTTGGCTTTTTGGCAAATCGCGGACGTGGCCCATCGACGCTTTGACTGTATATTTTTTTCCCAAGTATCGTTCGATCGTCTTCGCTTTCGTTGGCGATTCGACGATAACTAAGTAGTCTGACATCCATCTTCCACCCCTAGGAGGTAAATTGAAATCTTCATTATTATTAATGATTATTGCCGCATTTGTCAAACATGTGCATTACACGTACGGGAATTCATCCAAAATGTCCGCCGCTTCTTGCACTAGTTTTGCCCCGTGCTGAATGAGCGTATTCGGCCCAGCGGATTCCGCCAAACCGATCGGGCCGGGGACGGCGAACACTTCCCGCCCTTGCTCAAGCGCATACGCGGCGGTAATGAGCGAACCGCTTTTTCGCTTCGCCTGCACGACAAGCGTGCCGAGCGACAGCCCGCTGATGATGCGATTGCGCGCGGGAAACTGCCATGCCTGTGGGCGCGTTGCCGGCGGATGCTCAGCGATGACCAACTGTTCGTTCATCAGCAGGGCGGCGAACGGTCGATGTTCTTTCGGATAAATGTGGTCAAGTCCCCCAGCGATGACGGCGATCGTCGACCCGCCATGCTGGACGGCGAGTTGGTGGGCGCACACGTCAATCCCAAACGCGAGCCCGCTGACGATCGTAAAGCCGGCGGCAACAAGCGGCGGCACCAATTTGTTCAACGCTTCGATTCCTTCTTTCGTCGGCCGCCTCGTGCCGACGATGCTGATCAGTTTCCGCTCCTGAAGCAAAGCGGGGGCCCCCTTTGCATACAGCACCCACGGCGGGGCATAAATATGCCGAAGCAACGGCGGATAGTCATGATCAAACACGGTGACCACATGAATGCACCGGTCCATATATGTTTTTATCACACGTTGCACATCGATGGAATGCAAATCATGGAAAAAAGCGGTCCATTGAGCGTCGGAAAGCGGAACGAGCGGGCGGAGATCATGAGGAGGCAGAGAAAATGGAGCGGTGAGCGTCGGATCAACCTTCAGCAAGGAATGAATCGTCTTCCATCCTGCCCCGCGGCAATGATGGAGATGGATAAGTCGGTCGCGGACCGTATCGTACATACTGATCCCCTTTCTTTTTTCACCTTCAGCATGGATCGATCGGTGCAACGAAAACGTTTAACATATCCTTGACGGAAAAGTCGCCTGTCTATTTTTTCGACTGTCGGAGGCAAGCCGCAGGCTTCCCCGTCACGCCTTGGCGTGACGGAAGACCGAACAGCCACCCGCTTCACAGACCCATACATGGGTCTTTAAGCGGCGTTGTTCGGTCGCCCGACAGCCGATCCAATTGCTCTGTAAAAGCGGCAAATGGGAAAGCTTCAAATTGCATCTATAGACATGATATGCAACACCCCGCACGGCAACGTGCGGGGCCAAACCATTAGTGCGTTTTGCATTTCTCGTACAAGCCGCGTTCTTTCAGCACAGAAATGAGCGTTTCGCCGATCACGGCCGGCGTTTCCGCCACTTTAATGCCGCATTCGGTCATTTTTTTGATTTTCTCTGCGGCCGTGCCTTTGCCGCCGGAAATGATCGCGCCCGCATGGCCCATCCGTTTGCCCGGAGGCGCCGTTTGCCCGCCGATAAAGCCGACGACCGGTTTCGTCATGTTCGCTTTCACCCATTCGGCCGCTTCTTCTTCCGCCGTGCCGCCGATTTCGCCGATCATAATGACCGCGTACGTTTCTTCGTCTTCATTAAACGCCTTCAACACATCGATGAAGTTTGTGCCGTTGACCGGGTCGCCGCCGATGC
>NZ_ATCO01000058.1:0-6392 GCF_000422025.1 Geobacillus sp. WSUCF1
TATTTACGCTTGTGAGGGAAAATCAACAAATCAGTGATTTTTGCACATCTTTGTGCAGGAAACCGTATTGCTTGTCAAGTACATGTTGTGGTGAAGAGCCAATATCCGTAAGGCTTCTCCGTTTGAGGAAAAACAGGATTGAGCCGCCTTCCCTGTTCAATCACCAGTCCTCTAAAGGAGCACAAATGCTGCTTGAGCCTCTCCGCTTCAAGCGGCATGCCGATTTCCGCCATCGCCTTGAGCGCGCGAACGCGAAGCTCCAACTCATCGGATGCCAACAGCTCCAGCAAAAACGACCGCTCCTCGCGCCGGCGGATGCCGATCATATCCACGAACGCGCATTTCCCCGCCCGCGTCAGCTCATCAAATCGCTGTTCCACCTGTCGAAGCAGCCGCTCGCTCATATGGCCAAAAATAACTCGGTACGCAAACTCGGTCAATTCATATTTCGGCTCAAGCACGTAGGCCACCACTGAGCTATAGTCAAATCGGGCGAAAATCGTCAACAGTTTTGCTTCTTCTCCTCTCGTCACCCGGTCGGAGAGGTACAACCGCTCCATCTCCGGCAGCATCGCCTTCATCTGCAAATCCTCGATCAGAAACAGTGCGTTCATCCGCTCGCTCCAATCCCGGCTTGACAACCGGCGGCGCAGCCATCCTTGAAAATGCTTTTCCGCCAATGTTCGGATTCTCTCCTGCACCTTTTCTCCTTTCAAGAGCGAAGCGAAATGGTCAAGAAGCTCCATCATCGCCTCACGCTCAAGCGGCGAAGACGGCAACGGCAGCTCTTCCTCTTCGCCGAGCACATAACGAAACAGCGGAAGATGGAACCGCTTCTTCAAAACCCTGATCTCTGCCTGGCGTCTATTTTCCCTCCATTTTCGCACCACCAAATAGAGAAAGAGGTTTACTAACAGTGCAAGGAAAACAATCGTTGCGGCTAAGGCAGAAAAAAGCGCCATCACTCCTCCAACTCCTTCAACAGCCGGCGCAGCCGCGCCTCAAGCTCAAGCCATTTAAACGGCTTTGTCACATACTCGTCCGCTCCTCGGTTCAGCGCATGGGCAATATCCCGCTCATCTTGGCGCGACGTCAGCATCATCACCTTGTATGGCTTTCGCTCTTGACGGAGGCGGTTCAGCACTTCAAGGCCGTCCATTTTTGGCATCACCCGATCCAAAATGACGACAGATTGCCGCCCGCTTTGATAAAACGGAGATTCGAGAAACGAAAGGCCGTCGCCAAACTCGTAAATGTCTGCTTTCCTCCCCTGTTCATTGACGAGCTTGCGGACAAGATCAGCAATCATCATCCGCACGAGTTCATCGTCGTCTACGATGGCAATCGCCCATCGCCGCCGATCCGTTGATGCTTGGCTTGGGGCCTCATCCGAAAAACCGCTTTTCTCACGCGCCGCCTCTTCGATCCGATTGCCGCCGCCTCGTTTCGCCGCATACAGCGCCTTGTCGGCCAGACGCAGCCAATAGTCAAGCGGCCGATCCGGTTCATCGCACTCAACCAGGCCGGCGGAAAACGTACATGATAGGAGTGCGCCATCCGCTTCGACTTTTTCGGCGGCGAACTGGCGTTGCAGCCGCTCAAGCACTGCACGAGCCTCGCTTTTGGACGTTTTGGCCAGCCAAACGACAAACTCTTCGCCCCCCAAGCGAACGACCGTATCCACTCCACGTGTATGTTGGCGCAAAAAGGCAGCCAGCTTTTGCAATACCGCATCGCCTGCAAGGTGGCCGAAACGGTCATTGACTTGTTTGAAATGGTCCAAATCAAGCAACGCCAAACAGCTTGGCGCTCCGTAACGCTCGAGGTCGCTCCGAAGGCGGGCGTATACCCGCGGCAAATACTTCCGGTTGTACACACCTGTCAATTCGTCAATGAGCACAAGGTCATCGATTTTTCGTTTTTTTTTCAATGAGCCGGCGAACGCGAACGAACAGCTCATCTGCCGCTGGGGTGGTGATGACATCATCCGCGCCAAGCTCATAACCTTTCAACCGCCCCTCTTTGCCCTCGTCTCTCCTTACAATGACAACAGGAAGATAGGGGCGCTGTCCGGCGCGCTCAAGCAAAACCGTCAAGTCCGGATTCTCCCACTCTCCCTCCTTCACGCTGACGATGATGCAATCCGGGCTGAGACGAAACATCGACGCGGCCGCCTGCTCAAGGGAGGGAATCGTCGTGAAACGCCATGGCACGGTTTGCAGCGCCGCGGACGTAAGCAAAAAACAGGGGATCATTTCCACAGAGGAGAATCGCTGCTTTCGGCCCTTGGCGGTGCGAAGAGGGAATGGCGGCAGAAGCCGCTTCCCCGGCTTCATAGAAGCAGCGAAGGAGAGAAACCATCTCCATCAGCGCCTCCTCCGCTGTCCATTGCCGTTTTGTTTGGCCGTTCAATCGATGAATGAGCCGCTCTGCTTCAGCAGCGATGTCGCTGCGACCAATCACCGCCGCCGTCCGGCCGACAGCATTGAAAAATCGGGCCAATTCCCCACCGTCAAGCGGCGGCCCCGCCCTCCATCGTTCGTATTGTTCATGGATGCGATCCAACAACGAGGCGACAGATCGATCCATATTCCCTCTCCTTTCGATCATCGTTCCGTTTTTCCCAACCGACTGACATCCTCCTTTTTTCCTATTACTAATATAATCAATCCAAGCAAAAAAATTAAAAGAAAAGACGCGCAACAGCCAACAATTCTTTAGCCGCATAAAAAAGCCGCTGCCTTTTTGCAACGGCTTTGTTCAATACAAAAAGTCCAATAGGCGTCGGTCAGCTAAATTCGTGTCAACCGGGCAGACTTCTGCATCACGTCCGTACTGCCACACCCAGACATTCGCGCTGCAAGGCGGGGCAGCCGGCTGATAGCGCGGCGCTTTCTGCTCTTTCGTCGTTCCCGGCCTTGGTGCGGCGCTCCAAATGACCGCCTGCACCGCCACTTGGTTGTTCCGGCTGACCGCCTCGCAATAGGCAGCGGCGAAATCCCCTTTCGTCGGGTCCGCGTACAGCCCCGGCCGGTATCCGGTCGGATAGAGCGTTTCCACCCAAGCAGCGATCCAAGCGGCATCCACAGCGAAAAAGTCTTCGATGTTGGCAAACAGCAGTTTATTTTTCGGAATGCCGAGCCGCCGCGCATGGAACACCGCGTTGCGCGCCGCCACCTGACCGTTCGCATAGCCGACCGCTTCGCGGAAGGCGTTATAAATCGGCAGCACCTTCACGCCATAGTTGCGGATGCGGGCGATCTCGTCGCGTGTCAACCCTTCGGACACGTTCGGCACTTCCGACAAATAACGGCCCCAAAATTTCGGATAGCCAAGCTCCGTCCGCACGCATTGAAACAGCTGATCCGTTACGGCTTGCGCCGAGTCGACGCCCCAAATTCCTCTTGCCATCGGTTCCCCTCCTTCGCGCTTACGCTGCCGTCATGATGTAATTATGTATATGAGGGGAACAGCCCGTTTTATACGGCTACTGGCGGCGCTCTCGCTCCTCCTTCGCCCAGTCTCCTTTCAACAACTGAAACCAACCGTTGCGCTTAAACCAGACGAACATCGTCATGCCGATCACCGCCATGGCGGCCAATACAACAAAGTATCCGTACTTCCAGTGCAATTCAGGCATATAATCAAAGTTCATCCCATAAATGCCGGCAATAAAGGAGAGCGGCATGAAAATGGTCGTAATGGCTGTAAATGTCATCATAATATTGTTCATTCGATTCGAGTTGAGCGATAAATAGCTGTCGCGGATATCCGCGGTAATTTCTCGGTTTGTCTCAATCATTTCCGACAGCTTCAGCAAATGATCATAAATGTCATGAAAGTACAGCTGCCGTTCTTTCATGCGCTGCAGCCGGTCGGAGTGGATGATGCGGTACAACAAGTCGCGCATCGGCACGATCGTTCGGCGCAGCTTCGATAAATCACCGCGAATGTCAAACACTTTTTCAATAATGTCGTGAATCGGTTCATTGTTCGTATTCTCCTCTAAATCGTTCAGCACGTCTTCAATATGGTAAAGCGGTGGAAAATAATCATCCACAAGCTTGTCGATCAGCCGGTACATGACGTGAAACGGCCCCTGCTGAACATCTTCTTCATGCTTCAATCGCTCCCACACCTCGTCGACGGCATGAATCGGCGACTTATGAAACGAAACGATGAAGTTTTGCCCGACAAACAAATCGACTTCCTCAGCCTCCAGCGTCATCCCGGCAATGGCATGAAGCACAACAAACAAGTAGCGGTCATAAAAATCGAGCTTCGGCCGCTGCACATATTCGAGACAGTCTTCAATCGCCAGTGGGTGAAAACGGAAAAAGGAGGCGAGCAGCGCCGATTCCTCATCCGTCGGCTCATGAAAGTCAACCCAATACCATGAGACATCCGGGCTGTTGACAAGCGTTACGTCAACATCATACAAAATCTCAAATTCTTTTGTCACGACACACGTGCGAATCATCGCCATCACCTTTGCCTTGTTCTCCTCTTATCATAACCGAAAAACTGTTAAGCCCCAACAAAAAACGGGTATAAAAATCATGTAGAGAAAAAATTGACAAAAAATATTTATCTAAATTTTCTTTACATTAGCATCAAAAACGACGATAATATAAGAAAGGGAACTGTTTCGTTCCCATATGGGAGGGACTGAATCATGTACGAAAAACAATACCCGAATGAAGGCACCGTTTTGTTCAACCAGCCGGAAGAAAAAAGCAGCTACGGACCGATGGCCGAACAAGTGCTGAAAGAAGCGATCTTCCAGTTTCAAAGAAAAAAAACTGATGGAACAAATTGATGAAGCGCTCGCGGCCGGTGACAAGCCGTTGTTTTTCAAGCTTTCCGCCCAATATAACGACCTGTTGAAAAAATACGGCGCGTAAAAGGAGCGAACGAAGTTGGAAAGTGAATCGTCGATGACCGAGTGAGCCCCATTTCCGTTTGTGGGAACCATCCGGACGGAAAGGGGCTCATTTTTGTTTTTTCGTTTTCCTCGCCAATGGTACAATAGAAACAAAAAAGAAAGGTGGACAACCGTGAAACACCTCATTCAACCACGTGTTCAAGCCATTCAGTTATCAGGCATCCGCCAATTTTTCAACCTTGTCGCCGACCGGCCGGGACTTGTTTCCTTGACGATCGGCCAGCCTGATTTCCCAACGCCCGATCATGTCAAAGCAGCCGCTCAGGAGGCGATCGCCGCCGATTTCACGACGTATACAGCGAACGCCGGCCTGCTGGAACTGCGCCAGGCGGCTTGCCAATTCGTCGCTGACAAGTACGGCCTTCGCTACACGCCGGACGAAGTCATCGCCACCGTCGGCGCCAGCCAAGCGCTTGATATCGCATTTCGCACGATTTTGGAGGAAGGGACGGAAGTGCTTCTTCCCGCACCCGTCTATCCTGGCTATGAACCGCTCATCCGCCTGTGCGGAGCGAAACCGGTGTACATCGACACAAGGCCAAACGGTTTCCGTCTCTCGGCTGAGCTCATTGCGCCTTATTTGACGGAAAAGACGCGCTGCCTCGTTCTTCCATACCCATCAAATCCAACCGGGACGGCGCTGTCAGCCGAAGAGCTTGAGAACATCGCTTCCCTTTTGAAAGGACGGCCAATTTGGATCGTTTCCGATGAAATTTACAGCGAGCTCGTTTACCACGGACGCCATCACTCGATCGCCGAGTGGCTGCCGGAGCAGACGATCGTCATCAACGGTTTAAGCAAATCGCACTCCATGACCGGTTGGCGCATCGGGTTTGTCTTCGCTCCAGCGTTCGCCGTTGAACAAATGGTGAAAGTGCACCAATACAGCGTCTCGTGCACGTCATCGATCAGCCAAAAAGCGGCGGTGGAGGCGCTGACCGCCGGCAAAAACGACGCCGAGGTGATGCGCGCCGCCTACGCCGAGCGGCTTGAGTATGCTACAGTCGTCTCACCGCCATGGGGCTGCCGGTTGAGAAGCCGGATGGAGCCTTTTACTTGTTTCCGTCAATCGCCGCCTTTGGCATGTCTTCGTTTGATTTTGCCCTCGATGTCGTCGAAAACGCCGGCGTCGCCCTCGTTCCCGGCAGCGCCTTTTCTGAATACGGTGAAGGCCATGTCCGCCTGTCGTACGCTTATTCGCTCGATGTGCTCAAAGAAGGGCTTGACCGGCTCGAGCGGTATATCCAAACGAAGCGCCGCAGACCGTAACGGTTTTCAAAAATCGTATCGGTTTAGGCCGCCATGCCCCCATAAGAAAAAGGCTGCTGGCTCTTCACCACAACATGTACTTGACAAGCAATACGGTTTCCTGCACAAAGATGTGCAAAAATCACTGATTTGTTGATTTTCCCTCACAAGCGTAAATAGGGTATGTTCAGAAAAAATC
>NZ_ATCO01000059.1:0-8352 GCF_000422025.1 Geobacillus sp. WSUCF1
GGCGGTGCGTTCCAAGGAAAGCGAAAATGGGTGCGGGAACGGTACGGAATAAGCGACGGTGTTCATATCGTATGGCATGACGGCTATCAGGATTCATACGGGTGGCCGGATGGCGCCAAGACGGCGAAAACAGTTGTCTTGGATGGGCTCGAAGCCGCCATCCGCCGCCTTCCGGACCCAGAGGAATGGGAGCGGTTTTTCTGCGCTTGGAAGCAGTGGGAGGAAGGAGCGGCCGGCCGCACGGTCGTCTGGATTGGCACCGATGTGACGCAAGGCGTTGTTCCGGTTGATCCACAAGAACGGCGCTGGCGCGACGCCGTGGGAATGTGCTACCAGCGACTAGCTTCCTTGTGCTGCCGCGTCGACCGCATTTGGTGCGGACTGGCGGAACGATTGAAATAAGGGGGAGAGGAAAAGTGAAATTGTATACGCGAACAGGAGACCAAGGAAAAACGAGTTTAGTCGGCGGGCGCGTTGATAAAGATCATTTGCGCGTCGAGGCGTATGGGACGATCGATGAAGCGAACTCGTTCATTGGCTGGGCGCTGGCCCTGCTCGCTGACGATGAACGGTTTCGCGATCTTTGCGCCGAATTGCAAAAAATTCAGCATGAACTGTTTGACTGCGGCGGCGACTTGGCCATCGTCAACGGCAAGCTGCCGTATAAAGCGACCGAGGAGATGGTTGCCTTTTTGGAGCAGCGCATTGACGCCTATGTCCAAGAGGCGCCGCCGCTTGAGAAGTTTATTTTGCCGGGCGGATCGAAGGCCGCTGCCGCGCTTCATCTGGCGCGCACGGTGACGAGAAGGGCGGAGCGCTGCATCGTTTCGTTGCAAAAAGCGGAGCCGATCAACGACGTTGTTCTGAAATATATGAACCGCCTGTCCGATTATTTGTTCGCTGCCGCCCGGGTTGTGAACGCCCGCTCAGGGGTGAAGGATGTCGAATATGAGCGGAGCGCCATCGTGTTCCGCGACAAGGAGGAGAAGCAATGAGCCGCCGCCTGGCTTGGATGGCTGTTTGTTTAGCGCTTTCGGTTGCCGGGTCGTTCATCAAGCTGCCGACGTTTGTCGGCAGCATCGCGTTAGACAGCGCTCCGGCACTCGTTGCCGCCGCCATCCTTGGTCCGCGCGCCGGAGCGGCGGTTGCAGGGCTGGGGCACCTCGTTTCGGCGGTGGTCGGCGGGTGGCCGCTCGGCCCGTTCCATTGGCTTGTCGCATTGGAAATGGCCGGGCTTGGCGCGCTGTTCGCCGTGCTGCATCAGCGGGGATGGAAAATGGGCAGCGCCGCCGCCTTTTTCATCGGCAATGCGTTGTTAGCACCGCTGCCGCTTGCGGTTTCGTTCGGCTGGCCGTTTGTCCTTGCCGTCATTCCGCCGCTTTCCGCCGCCGCTTTGGCCAACGTGTTGATCGCGCTGGCCGTTGCCCCGGCGGCTGCCCGTTTGATGACGAAGGCGGGGGCGCCGCATGCGTGATGTGCTCTTCCTTCCATTGACTGATGGCAGAGAGCTCGCCATTGCCGCAGACGGCTCGGCGGCGGTCGGGGAGAAGCCGGGCGATGCGGTATATGCTCCCGCGGAGACGGTCGCATATTTTGCCGCCCGCGTCGCCTTGATGGAGTTGCTGAGCGTCGGGGCGGAAGCGAGCGCCGTCATCTTGCAAAACTTCGTGGCTGATGACCGATGGGAAGCGCTTTGCCGCGGCATTGAACGAGCGTGCCATGAACTTTCCCTTCGCCTTCCGGTCACCGGCAGCACGGAATCGAATTTTTCCACCGTCCAGTCAGCGCTTGGCGTGATGGCGGTCGGAACGGTGGCGGCCGAACGGAAGCGGATCGGCGTCACGCCGGAGGGAGCGAAGTTTGCCGTCATCGGCGCCCGCTCGTCGGCCCGGCTGTGCTGGCGCATCCTCAATGGGTCGCGCCGCTTTCGCTGTTTGTTGAGCTTCTCGCCTCTCCGTCTGTTTATGAGCTCGTTCCGATCGGTTCCAAAGGCATTTACTACGAATGGATGCAGCTGTTGGCCGCCAACGGCCGCCAAGGGCGGGCTTGCGCCTGCCCGTTGCCGCTTTTTGCCTCTGGCGGCCCGGCGACGTCGTTTTTGATCAGCTATGACCGGGCGGCAGAGGGCGCATTGCGGAAGCAAGCCGGCCGCCTCTTTTTTCCGCTCTTTGCCGAGCGATAGCCGGTTCGCTCGGCCGTCTTCCTTTTTCGTCCAAAAAAATGGTTCCCTTTTTGTATGGAACCCGTTATCATGAAGATAACGGAATGGTTCGGCTTTGGTCCATGGAAACGAATAGGGGGAGAGACACGATGGACCCCGTTTTTGAACAGTTGTACGAACAATATCACGATGATTTGTTTAATTTTTTGTTTTACATGGTGCGAAATCGAGAGCATGCCGAAGATTTAGTGCAAGAAGTGTATGTGAAAGTGCTGCGTTCGTACAAACGGTTTAAAGGGCAATGCAGTGAAAAGACGTGGCTGCTGTCCATTGCGCGCCATGTGGCGATCGATTTTTTTCGCAAGCAAAAACGGCGCCAGTGGGTGAAGGCATCGGAGTGGAGCGAGGAGCAGCTCGGCGCCGACGAGCCGATGCCGGAGGAAATCGCGATTCAAAACGAGGAAATTCAACTCATGTACCGCTGCTTGGCGCGCTGCACGGTCGACCAACAGCTTGTGCTCGTCCTCCGGTTCATCCAGTCGCTGTCGATTGCTGAAACGGCGGCTGCGCTCGGCTGGACGGAAAGCAAAGTGAAAACAACGCAGCATCGCGCGTTGAAGGCGCTGAAACAATATATGGAGGAAGAGGCCGAACGGGAGGAGTGGCGGCATGAAAAAATTTCCCTGGAATGAGCGATGCATCGAACATAACCTTGAGCAGCTGCCCTTGGTGAAAGACCGGCGCACAAAAGAGGCTGTTTACGAACGGCTTCAGCGCGCCCAGCGCAAGATGCGCTGGAGACGGCGCTGGCTTCCGGCGGCGTCGATGGCCCTCTTTCTTGCAGTTGTTGCCGTCGGGATGAATGCGGCCGTTCCGGAGCGCGCGGAACAGCAGCAGCGATCCTCGACCGTCAAAATGCTGCGAGCCGGGAGCGCTTCCCCCCAAGTCGAGACGATAATGGCCGCTGATGCGGCGCCGGCACAGGAAGATGCCGGCGTCATGGTGGTCGGCTTGCCTGATGAGGCAAACGGCCGTGTGGTGCCAGTGGCGGTTCCGCTCAGCGGCCGATTGGCCCCCGAAGAGCGGTTCACGGCAGCGCTGCGCGTGCTTGGGCGCTCTCCGCTGCGGGCGGCGTCCGCTTGGTTTAATGGAGTGGTCATTCAGCCGGCCGCCGGGGGGACGGGAGAATGGATGGTGCACGTCCCGGCTCATCACCGTGTGTTTTCGGCCAACCGCAAAGAGCAGAAGCTGTTTGTCGACGCTCTCGTCGAAACAGCGCGGCAAATGGGGGAGCGGCGCCTCCGCTTTTTCACCGGAGAGAAGGAAGGGCTTGAGTTGCCGGCGCTCGGAATGGTAAAAGCGACAAAAATCAAGGAGCGGCAGCGAATGTATTATAAAAACAGCGCTTCGTTCGGCTATACAGTGCTCGTCCCGGCGCCGGTCAGCGCCCGCACGTTTCCGGAGGCGCTGAAGCAGATGAAAACATCGACGATCCGCGGGCTCGAGCCGGCCATTCCGCCGGGAGTGAAAGTGGAGCTGGCTGATATGGATGCGCGGCATGCGACGGTCCGGATTCAGCTGGCCGCTCAGCCGCGTGCGGAGGACGCGGCGCGCATGGCGGAGGCTGTGCTGCTGACAGCGAAAGAGTTTGGCTTCCGTGAGGTGACGTTCGCGGCTGACGGTTTGTCGAACTTGGGCCCGTACCCGGTTGGAACGCGAATCCGCGTGCCGGCCGGGCCGAACGCTCTGTTGATGGCGGCCGGCCGGTAGCCGCCGTTTGCGTCGTTTTGTTACGATCTTCACTTTGTTGTTCTATCGGGGATGATGTTGGCATAAGACATATATGGCGCAAAGAAGGCAAGGAGGGGTGGCAGATGGATGATCTCATGACACGGCTCTTGGCGGTCGCCGGCGTCGCGGTATGCGTCGGGCTGTTGTTTCTCGTCGGCGCGAACGGATGATTGGATGACGATTCGCCAAATGGTTGTCCTTTCTTGCGGTGATGCGTTATAATGAAAAAAACAGCAGGAGGGGAGAAACACTGTGCTGACTGATTATCACAACCATTTGGAGCGGGGGACGCTGACGCTCGATTATTTGCGCCAGTTCACCGATGAAGCTGCGAAAAAAGGCATTCAGCATTTTGGCATTTCCGAGCATGCGTACCATTTTTACCAAACGAAAAACATTTTGTCCAACCCGTGGGTGGAGGCGCGCCGGTGCTACGATATGGCCGACTATGTCCGCCTGTTCCATGAAGCGTGGGATGCCGGAATCGACGTGAAAATGTCGATTGAAATGGATTACACCCCCGGCAAACATGAGGAAATGGCCGCGTTTATCCGCTCGTACGAGTTTGACTATGTCATCGGTTCGATCCATTGGGTCGACGATTTCGGCATCGACTTAGTCGAGTTCCGCCGTGAATGGGAACGGCGCGATTTGTATGATACATATCGCAAATACTTCGATCAAGTCGTAACGCTCGCCGAGTCGAACTTATTTGATATTATCGGCCATTTGGATTTGGTGAAAATTTTTAAATACGTTCCGGAAGATGAAGAGTTTTTGCTTGAGCAATACGACCGGGCGACGACAGCGCTCGCCAATTCGAAAACATGCGTTGAGATCAGCACCGCCGGGCTGCGCAAGCCGGTCGGCGAACTGTATCCCGACCCGCGGCTGTTGAAAATGTGCTACGACAAAGGCATTCCGATCGTGCTGTCATCCGATGCGCACGTGCCGGGCGATGTCGGCGCCGACTTTGACAAGGCGGTCGAACTTGCCCGCAGCGTCGGCTATACCGAACTCATGACGTTCTCGAAAGGCGAGCGGAAAGCGGTGCCGCTCGGTTAAGCGGAATGGACGGCGGAAACAGGCCGCCATGCACAGAAGGCAGCCACAGCGCCTGTTGCAAGGCGCTGCGCCGCCAACGATGAAAAAAGCAGGCTTCCCGTTTGGGAACCCTGCTTGTTTTGTTTTCGTTACGCTTCGAGCCGTTTGACGGTTTCAATATCGTCAATTTGCGCCAGCGCTTGTAATACCGCGTCATCGACCGGTTTGTCGAGCGATAGGATCATCATGGCTTTTCCGCCCGCTTCTTGGCGGCCGACTTGCATCGTGGCGATGTTGACGTTATGCGCCCCGAGCACGTTCCCGACTTTCCCGATCATCCCCGGGCGGTCGTGGTGCTGAATGTAAAGGAGATGGCCTTCCGGCGCGAAATCGATCGTGACGCCGTCAAAATGGACGATGCGGTCGCCGTAGTTTGGCACGTGCGTTCCTTTGATCGTAAACGTTTTGTTCTCGCCATGGACAGTGAGCGAAATGCAGTTTGCATAGCCGTGCGTCTCATCAGAGAATTTTTCGCCGTACGTGATGCCGCGCTCTTTGGCGACCATGGCGGCGTTTACCTCATTGACGGTGGAAGCGACGCGCGGCCGCAGGAAGCCGGCAAGCAAGCTGCGAGTGATGTACGTCGTTTCCAAATCGGCGACCGTGCCGGCGTAGGTGACCGACAACTCTTGAACCGGGATGTTCATAAACTGCGATGCAATTAAACCGAGCTTTCGGCCTAAATGATAGAATGCTTGAATTTTCTCATAGACGTCTTTCGACAGCGCCGGCAGGTTGATCGATGATGTGACCGGCTGCCCTTCAAAAAAGTGGAGCAGCTCTTCAGCGACTTGGGTGGCGACGTTCAGTTGCGCTTCGACGGTCGACGCCCCTAAATGCGGCGTAACGATGACATTATCAAACGCCAGCAGCGGGTGGTCGCCCGGCGGCTCCTGTTCAAAGACGTCGAGGGCGACGCCGGCGACATGGCCGCTTTCCAAAAACGGAATGAGCGCCTGCTCATCGATAATGCCGCCGCGAGCACAGTTGATTAAGTATACCCCTTTTTTCGTCTTCGCCAAATTTTCCGTGCCAAGCAAGCCTCTTGTTTCTTTCGTCAGCGGTGTATGAACGGTGATGATGTCGGCGGCTGCCAGCACCTCATCAAGTGAATGGATGGAGACGCCGAGCTTCTCCGCCCGCTCTTTCGTCAAAAACGGATCGTAGACGTGCACGGTCATGCCGAACGCCCGCGCCCGCTTTGCTACTTCTGATCCGATGCGGCCGAAGCCGATGATGCCCAATTTCTTGCCGAACAGCTCGTTGCCGACAAACGCCGAGCGGTTCCATTCCCGCGATTTGACCGAAATGTGCGCTTGCGGGATGCGGCGGACGAGCGCAGCCATCATGCAAACGTATGCTCTGCGGCGGAAATCGTATTGCCGTTCGGCGCGTTAATGACGACGATGCCGCGTTTCGTCGCGGCGTCGACGTCAATGTTGTCGACGCCGACCCCGGCGCGGCCGACAATTTTCAGCTTCGGCATTTTCGCCAACAGTTCTTCCGTCACTTTCGTTGCGCTGCGCACAAGCAAGGCGTCAAACGTGTGCAATTCGTCCTCCGCTTCGCTCACGTTTTTTTGAACGATGTCGATGTGCGCCGATGTGCGGAGCGGCGCCAAGCCTTCTTCGCTAATGGCGTCGGAAACGAGTACGCGAACCACAGCAGGTGCCCCTTTCTGTTTCGAAGATGTTAAATTTCTGATAATTTAACATAGCAAAGCGCTTTCTGTCAATGGAAAGCGAAGAAGTCATACCAATGACAACGCTTTCTGTTTTGGGGAATGTTCGTGTTTCCAAAAGAAAACCGCCCATATCCAAAGATATAGGCGGGATTGTTCGGAAATAGCTGAGGTTCGCGTTGGATGTACAACGCTTCAGGCGATTATTTTTTGTTTTGTTCGTTGTAGCGGGCGATGCACTCATCGATCAATTTCGCCGCAGCTTCCGGCCCTTCCCATGTGCCGATTTCCGTCCGCTTGCCTTGCAAGT
Source organism: Geobacillus sp. WSUCF1 (assembly GCF_000422025.1). Classification (NCBI taxonomy): domain Bacteria; kingdom Bacillati; phylum Bacillota; class Bacilli; order Caryophanales; family Anoxybacillaceae; genus Geobacillus; species Geobacillus sp. WSUCF1. The sequence goes on from NZ_ATCO01000059.1 coordinate 7,048, forward strand.
CTTTGTACCGTTCAAAGAAGTGGGCGATTTCTTTCAGCTTGTGCTGCGGCAGGTCTTCAATCGAGCGGACTTCATCAAAGCGCGGGTCTTCGACTGGCACGCCGATGAGCTTGGCGTCCTCCTCGCCGCTGTCGACCATGTTCAAAAAGCCGATGACGCGTGTATCGATGACGCAGCCCGGGAATGTCGGATTCGTTGTGATGACCAAAATATCGAGCGGGTCGCCATCGAGCGCCAACGTATTTTGCAAGTAGCCGTACTCAGCCGGGTAAAACATCGGGGAGTACAAGACGCGGTCGAGTTTGAAAACGCCCCGCTCTTTGTCGAACTCGTATTTGTTTTGGCTGCCGGTTGGAATTTCGATAAACGCTTCGACAATTTTATTTTCGAATGCCACAACCCGTTCCTCCTTTTTTGGTTGTTATGTACGCATGAAAACTCGCCCGCCGGCGCGCAGGGCGGGCAAGACAATCTTATTGTAGCATGTTCCCTTGCGGCGCGCCACTTGTCAAATGGCATTTTTTCACGCTTTCGTCAAAAAACCCTCTTGCCGATTCGGCAAGAGGGGAGATTTCAGTCGAATTTATTTGGATCGCCGTCAAACGGCTCGTCAGCGACTTTGATCGACTCGGTCGGGCAGCCTTCAAACGCATCCATCATATCGTCGATTAAAATGTCCGGCACTTCGACAATCCCTTGGTTGTCGTCAAGCGTGACGTAGGCAATGCCGTCCTCGTCATAATCGTAAATGTCCGGAGCTGCCGCGCCGCATGCTCCGCAGGCAATACATGTTTCTTTATCGACAATCGTATACTTTGGCATAAAAATCGAACCTCCCCAATTTTTTGGAAACGGACGGGTCATCTCCGTGTTGCCTGCTCGGAAATGAACTTTTCACTTTTATAATAAGACCGTTCGCCCCGCTTTTCAACTAAAAAATTGCTCTCCTGTATTTTTACACATATGCCCCTTGTTTATTTTTGTTCCAAAATCGCTTTTTCATTGCAAACGGCTTGTGCAATTTTTGTTACAATAGAGGCGGGGGAGGAATCAAAGATGCGGCACGGTTACGCCTCGTTTTTGCTTGCCCACTGCTTGCGCCGCCTAAACGGTGAACGGACGCTGGCAGCGGTGTACCATTTGTTGTCTGGAAAAAAATCAGCCCAGACGCTGCAAGACTGCAAATGGTTTCAACTTGCGCCGTTTTTCGGCACATGGAAAGACGTGACGATGGACCGATTGGAGGAGGCGGCTCTCGTGCTCGTTCGGAAGCAGCGGGCCGCGCCCGTCCATGACCGGACATAT
>NZ_ATCO01000060.1:0-52986 GCF_000422025.1 Geobacillus sp. WSUCF1
GGTGGTGGGAGTATGTCACTATGGTTCATCGACTTCTGTTACATGATTATAAAATGGAATGGCGAATCTTCAATAGTGAATTGAAGGTGATTTGTTGATTAATGAACGCTTTCATTGAAAATGTCGATGTTCACATTCGTTGCATTCATTGCTCACCCGAGATGATTGACAGTTCCTTCTGATTTGTTGAATTTGCAACAAATCTCTTTGTTTTAACTATTGAAAGCGGATGGATCGTGTTTATAATGATGAACAGATGTTGATTGATATTCAGGAGGAGGTTTTGGAATGATTACTGCCAAAGCACGTGCTGTCTTTAGCCCGGAAGGATCGTTCCAACCAACAGTGATTGAGCGTCGCGATCTTCAGCCCCATGATGTTCTCATTGAGATTCAATACGCAGGCATTTGCCATTCGGACATTCATACAGCCCGCGGCGAGTGGGGGCCGGTGCAATATCCGCTTGTTCCTGGTCATGAAATCGCAGGGGTTGTCGCGCAAGTCGGTTCAGCGGTGACGAAGTTTTCGGTCGGCGACCGCGTCGGCGTCGGGTGCATGGTTGATTCGTGCCGTGAGTGTGAACCGTGCCGCAGGGGAGAGGAGCAGTACTGTGCGGACATGGTCGGCACATATGCGGCTATCGATAAATATGGACAATATACGCAAGGCGGCTACTCCACCCACATCGTCGTTCATGAAGATTTTGTCCTCCGCATTCCCGACAGCATCACCCTGGATGTCGCCGCTCCGCTGTTGTGCGCAGGAATCACGACGTATTCGCCGCTCCGCCATTGGCAGGCCGGCCCTGGGAAAAAGGTGGCGGTGGTCGGGCTTGGCGGACTGGGTCATATGGCGGTGAAATTCGCCCGTGCCATGGGGGCGGAAGTGACGGTGTTATCGCAAACGTTGAAGAAAAAAGAAGACGGGCTGCGCCTTGGGGCCGATCATTACTATGCCACAAGCGATCCCGAGACGTTTATGAAGCTCGCGGGTTATTTTGATTTGATCATCAATACGGTCAGTGCGCCGATTCAGTTGGACGATTACCTTTCGCTGCTGGCGCTCGATGGAACGCTGGTCAACGTTGGTGCACCTGCTGAGTCACTGTCTTTGAACGTTTTCTCGCTCATCCCGCAGCGCCGGTCGTTCGCTGGGTCGATGATCGGAGGCATTCGCGAAACGCAGGAGATGCTGGAGTTTTGCGCGGAACACGGCATCGCTCCGGAGATTGAGGTCATTTCCGCCGACGAGATCGATCAAGCATGGGAGCGCGTTCTGGCCTCGGATGTCCGGTATCGGTTTGTCATTGATATTCACACGATGAAAAACGAGTAAATCGCGGGGAGTGCGGTTGTTTCGGTAAACACGTTTGGATAGACCAAAATATAGGAAAAGGCGGCGTGGAAGTGAATACGGTGTGCCTGTTGTCTCAATAGGTATGGTCGGGCGTTCCCATGTGGGGACGCCTTTTCTTTTTGTTGTTTTGCAGAAAAAATTTAATTTAAATCAACAATTATTTATTGATAAACGATAAGACATTCATTACAATAAAGTCGAAAACGAGTCAGTGAGGTGTTTCGATGAAACGGGAAACGTTGTTTTTGAAGGCGTCTTTAGTGTTGATCGGCCTTCCGGTTTTGGCATTGTGCGTATTTTTGGTGCCTGCGCTTGCGAAGGTGGCTGCCAAGCTCGTGCCGACATTCCCTTCGATCAAGTATTTTGTTTATGTTGTGTTTGAGGCGTCCGCGCTGCCGTTCTACTTCGCTTTGTATCAGGCGTTCCGGTTGTTAGTGTATATTGACCGAAACGACGCGTTTTCCGAGGCGTCGGTGAAAGCGTTAAAGACGATCAAACATTGCGCCGTCGCCATCAGCGGGCTGCATTTGCTTGTCTTGCCGCTGTTTTACTTGTTCGCCGAGAAAGACGACGCTCCGGGTGTCATTTTCGTCGGTCTGATTGTGCCGTTTGCGTCGCTTGTCATCGCTGTGTTCGCCGCGGTTTTGCAAAAGCTGCTGCAGCAGGCGATTGAAATCAAACAAGAAAATGAGTTGACCATTTGAGGTGGATGACATGCCGATTATCGTGAATCTTGATGTCATGTTGGCGAAGCGGAAGATGAGCGTCACCGAGCTGTCGGAGAGAGTCGGGATCACGATGGCGAATTTGTCGATCTTGAAAAACGGGAAGGCGAAGGCGATCCGTTTCTCGACGCTCGAAGCCATTTGCAAGGCGCTCGATTGCCAGCCCGGGGACATTTTGGAGTATCGAAGTGATGAAGGGGAGTCAAATCCGTGAGTAGGGAGGAGACGGCTTGAAAGGGGAAAAACACGAGGCAGCGGTGAACGAATACCCACTGCTTTGCCTCATGATCGTCCGGGGGCGCCAGTTTGGCAGAACATCGCGGCTCATCAAAGCGTTTGTGCAGCTTGTTCGCTTCGGTTGGGCGCAGGCGCAATCTTGCGTGTTTCCAGTGGTCATTTTTGCCTCATTGGCGCTGACGAAGATCGCGCCGCTTCCGCTATTGCCGCGGTATGATTGGCTGCTTGTTATTTGCCTGCTCATGCAATGGTGGATGGTGCGGTCAGGGATGGAAACGCGGGATGAACTCAAAGTGATCACCTTGTTCCACGTCATTGGACTTGCGCTCGAGCTGTTTAAAGTGCGCATGGGTTCGTGGTCGTATCCGGAAGAGGGGTATACGAAAATCTTTGGCGTGCCCTTGTACAGCGGTTTTATGTATGCGAGCGTCGCCAGCTATCTTTGCCAGGCGTGGCGAAGGCTGAAGGTGGAGTTGGTGCAATGGCCGCCGTTTTGGATGGTCGTTCCTCTCGCTTCGGCGATTTACTTGAATTTTTTCACCCACCATTATTGGGTGGACGTTCGTTGGTGGCTCTCAAGCCTCGTCATGCTTGTCTTTTGGCGGTCATGGGTGACGTATGAGGTCGGGGGAGTCCGCTACCGGATGCCGCTTGTTTTGTCGTTTTTGCTGATCGGGTTTTTCATCTGGATCGCGGAAAACATCGCCACCTTTTTTGGCGCTTGGCAATATCCAAACCAGGCGAAGGCGTGGAGCCTTGTTCATCTTGGGAAGGTGAGTTCGTGGTGTTTGCTCGTTATTGTCAGTTTTCTCATCGTGGCGACGTTAAAGCAAGTGAAAACAATGGCTGTGACAGGGGCAGTGGAGCGTTCACATGAAGATGGAAAATCGTTGTAAGCCGAGCAGGGCGGGGATTTGGCTGGTCGTTGCTCGGCTTTTTCCTTGATGAGCCGCCCGCTCCTCACGGAAGCTGTGCCTTGATTTCTTCAATTTGCGCGAGGTGGCGCTGTTCATGGTAGCCGACAAATTCCACCCATTGCTTCAAATTCAGTGGCCCAAAAATGGGATGCGGGAACGATTTGGCTTCCAAGTCAGCCGGATTGGCTTGCTCCGTGATTTGGCGCAACCGCTGCCGCGATTGATGCAATTTTTCTTCCAGTTCGTGTCGAGTGAAAAAGCGGTTGTCCGGGCGGGCGAAATCAGGCGCCTCCACTTTTTTGGAACGGTCAACGGTCAAGTGGATCGGTTTTTCCTCAACCGGCTGGCTCTCGCCATGCTTTACTGTATGGGCGATCATGGCTGCGATCGATGTTTCGATTAAGTACAGGTGTTCGAGCACTTGGGCAATCGTCCAACTTCCGTCCGCCGCCCGGGTGTTCAGCTGTTCGTCCGACAGCCCGGAAACGCTTTTGATCAGCTGTTGGCGCACTCGCTCATGATGATCCATCATTTCCCCTCATTTCGGTATGGATTTGGAATTGGTTTCATCATACTACACGGTCGGCCGCACCGTAAAGCTGTTTCGTGTTCGCAGTGATGACGGCTTTGACTTGTTCGATATCTCGGCCATAGTGTGCCGCCACGGCTCGCGCGGAGTCCAATAGCCATAACGGGGTCGTCAGTTTTCCGGCAAACGGGCCTGCAAACGGCCATGGGCCATCCGTTTCAAGGAGCAGCTGCTCGATGGGAACGAGGGATAACAGCTGCTTGTCGCGCTCGCGGTAGCACACTTCCGGCGTGACGGAGATGTAGTAGCCGTACTCGATGATTTGTTTGACCACGGCAGGCTCGGCCTTCAGCCAGTGGAAATGGGCTTGTCGGACGCCAGCTTGCTGCAAGATGGCCAAGGCGGTTTGGGCGCGGTCGTAGACGGCGTGAAGAACGAGCGGCAAGGAGGCATCCGCGGCGATGGCCGCGATTTCGGTTAATCGTTCTTGATACGCGGGCAGCTTGGCGCATGCTTCCGCTGAATAGTATGGCAGCCCGACTTCGCCGATGGCGGCGAGCAGCGGCCGCTCTTGTTTGACAAGCTCTGTCCATTCGTTCCAATCGGCTGCGCTTGGCAGCGGTTGCTCGGGATGAAAACCGATGGCGGCGTAGACGAAGGAAGGGAATCGCTGTTTCAACTCGAGCGTTCGGTGGCTTGAGCGCAAATCGGTGGAGACGGCGACGACGCCGATGATGCCCGCTTCTTGCCAACGGTTGATTTGTTCCTCGATGTCCGTGTACTGATCGAGATGAAGATGAGCGTCGATCATCCACAGCGACCTCCCCTGTCCTTTTGGCCGTACGATCGCCAACTGCAGCTTATCCCCATTCCTTATCAATCTGGTACTTGCGGATGCGGTATTGCAAGTTTTGTCGGCTTAAGCCGAGCGCTTTGGCCGTTTTTGTGATGTTGAAGCCGTGATGCTGCAGCGCCTTGCGGATGTAGTAAATTTCGACTTCTTCCATGTATTTGTCAAGCGGCAACATATCTTCCGTATCGAACAAAAAGTCCGTTTTCGTTTCGTCGGGCGCCAGCTTGGCTCGAAAAGGGGCAGGCAGATGGGCGAGGGTGATGGTTTGTTCTTGTTCCATCGTCGCCATCGTTTCCAACATGACGGCCTCCAGTTCGCGCACGTTGCCGGGCCAGCTGTAAGCAAGAAACGCCTCTTGCACGTCATCGCCGAGTCCTTCGACATGTAGGCCATAGCGCTCGTTGCCTTGACGGATGAAATGGATAGCGAGCGGCAAAATGTCCTCTTTCCGTTCGCGCAACGGCGGCAGGACGATGCAGTGGACGGCAATTTGGTAGTAAAGCGATTTGAGCAATTCCCCTGCTTGGACGGCATCGATCGGGTCTCCGCTTGTCGAGGCGATAAGGCGAACGTCCGCACGAACCGGTTTTTGGCCATGGGCGCGGACAAACTGTTTTTCTTGCAGGAAACGGGCAAGTTTTTGTTGAAGCGGCAGGCTTAACGAGTCGATATCGTCAAGCAGCACAGTGCCGCCGTCCGCTTGTTCAAACAAACCGGGCTGGATCTCGCCGCCTTCTTCGCTGCCAAACAGCATCGTTTCCATCCAATCATCCGGAAGCGACAGGCACGTTTGCGCAAAAAACGGCTTGGCCCGCCGTTCGCTTTCATGGTGAATGCAGGAAGCGAGCAAGTCTTTTCCTGTCCCTTTCTCCCCAATGAGCAGCACAGGCGCTTCCGAGCGGGCGGCATGACGCGCAAGGCGGATGGCCTTTTGCATCGCTTCGCTTTGGCTGATGATATCGGCAAACGTGCGGCTGGCTTCCTTGCGTTGGTGGTGTTCTTGGATCAGTTTGCGGAACTTCGTGATGTCTTTGGCGATTTCCACGGCGCCGATGATGCGCCCGTCTTTTTGCAGCGGGTGTGTTTGATTGACCGTTGTCACGGCTTGTCCTTTATTATTGAAATACGTTTGCTGCTTGTTCAGAATGCTTTCACCGGTGCGCAGCGCTTCAAGCAATGTGCTCGGCTGCTCCGGGTTGAAGCGGAAGACGTCCAAAATGTTTTTATCGAGCACGTCCTCGATGTTCATACCCTCGATGTCCCGCATTTTCCGGTTGTAAATGACGGTTTTCCCATGTTGATCGACGGCATGGACGCCAAGGTCGATCAGTTCGAGAATTTGCTCATACATCGATAAAAGCGTTTCCATATCCCGGTTCACGATCAGCACCTCTCTTTTTTGTATTATAGCATAAGGTGGATGGGAGACGGGAAGGGAAAGAAAGATGTGAAAAAAATTTTTGCTAAATATATTGAAAATAGAAAAAAACAACTTCATAATAAAGTTGTGATACACGAAAAATTGAAAAATAATTTTGCATAAAAGGGGGTTCTGTTTGTTTGATAAAAATGTAAGCGGTTGCGAAATCGATCATAGAGAGGGGAGAGTTTTCGGATGCAACCCGTGCAAGAACTGAAACGAGAGCTAAAAAGCAGGCATTTATTTATGATCGCGCTAGGTGGAGTGATCGGCACCGGTTTGTTTTTAGGATCGGGTTATACGATTCATGAGGCGGGGCCAGGCGGGGCCGTCGTTGCGTATCTTTTTGGCGGATTGGTCATGTATTTGACCATGCTTTCGTTGGGAGAATTGGCCGTGAGGATTCCTGATGCCGGGTCGTATCAGACGTATGCGACAAAATTCATCTCGCCGGCGGTAGGGTATTGCATCGGCTGGCTGTCATGGCTGAACTGGTCGGTGACAGTCGGCATCGAGCTTCTCACCGTCAGCATCCTCATGAAGCGGTGGTTTCCCGATGTACCGACGTGGGTGTTTTGTGCGGTCTTCGCTTTGCTCTTGTTTTTGATCAACGCCTTGTCTGTCAAAGGATTTGGCGAGGTGGAGTTTTGGTTTTCGAGCATTAAGGTGTTGACGGTCATCGCCTTTATTGTTCTCGGTCTGGCGGCCATGTTTGGCGTCATTCAGATGAAAAATGGACAGCCCGCTCCGTTTTTCTCGAATTTTACTGATCATGGCGGATTGTTTCCAAACGGGTTTTGGGCCATCTTTACGACGATGATCCTCGTGAACTTTTCGTTCCAAGGGACGGAATTGGTCGGCGTGGCGGCGGGGGAAAGCCGCGAGCCGGAAAAAACGGTGCCGGTTGCGCTGCGCAACACCATATGGCGCATTTTAATTTTCTTCATTTTGGCCATTTTTGTGCTGGCTGGCTTGTTTCCGTGGGAGAAAGCCGGCGTTGTGGAAAGCCCGTTTGTTGAGGTGTTTGACAACATTTGGCATTCCGTATGCAGCCGATATCATGAATTTTGTCATCATTACGGCGGTGCTGTCGGTGGCCAACTCGGGGTTATACGCGACGTCGCGCGTCCTCTGGTCGATGTCGCGCCAAGGCATGGTCAGTCCGTTTTTCAGCAAGCTATCGAAACGCGGCGTGCCGATCAACGCGCTTATTGCCAGCATTGCCATCGGCTGCTTGTCGCTTTTGTGCAGCATTTACGCCGAAGATACAGTGTATGTTTGGCTGACGGCGATCGCCGGTTTTGGCGCCGTCACGGTGTGGGCTTCCATCGCGCTGTCCAGCTATTTCGGACGAAAAGCGTTTTTGCGTGAAGGCGGCGATGTGCGCGATCTGAAATACCGGACGCCGTTGTATCCGTTCGTGCCGCTCGCGGCGTTTGCGTTGAATATGGCGACGATCATCGGGCTGGCGTTTATTCCAGATCAACGGATCGCTCTTTACTGCGGCATTCCGTTTCTCCTTGCGTGTTATGGGTACTACCACCTTGTGGCGAAAAAACGGGTTCAGCTCCTAGCCGCAGAAAAAGGTGAGCTCAAGGCCGCCAAGTAAAAATCATTGAAAAAAGCCATAATCATTTGCATAATATAACTATGAAACCGTTTTATAACGAAAAATTTTTTTGCCTTTAAAAAGGAGGATGACGAAATGGTGCAGCCGTACAGACACGAACCGCTCACAGATTTTACCGTGGAAGCAAACCGCGAGGCGTTTTTAGCAGCGCTCAAAAAAGTGGAATCGGAGCTTGGGCGCGATTATCCGCTTGTGATCGGCGGCGAGCGGGTGATGACGGAGGACAAAATCATTTCGATCAATCCGGCGAACAAAACGGAAGTCATCGGCCGGGTGGCGAAAGCGAACAAGGAGCTCGCGGAGCGGGCGATGAAAACCGCTGATGAGGCGTTCCGCACTTGGAGCCGGACGAGCCCGGAAGCGCGGGCCGATATTTTGTTCCGGGCGGCGGCGATCGTGCGCCGGCGCAAGCACGAGTTTTCCGCTTGGCTGGTGAAAGAAGCGGGCAAACCGTGGCGTGAAGCGGACGCCGATACCGCGGAAGCGATCGACTTTATGGAATATTACGGACGGCAAATGCTGAAGCTGAAAGACGGCATTCCGGTTGAGAGCCGTCCGGGGGAAACGAACCGGTTTTTCTACATTCCGCTTGGCGTCGGGGTTGTCATTTCGCCGTGGAACTTCCCGTTTGCCATTATGGCCGGAACGACGGTCGCTTCGCTTGTCACGGGCAATACGGTGCTGTTGAAACCGGCGAGCGCGACGCCGGTCGTGGCGTATAAATTTGTGGAAGTGTTGGAAGAAGCGGGGCTTCCGGCTGGTGTGTTGAACTATATTCCGGGCAGCGGAGCCGAAGTCGGGGATTATCTCGTCGACCATCCGCGCACACGATTTATCAGCTTCACCGGATCGCGGGATGTCGGCATCCGCATTTATGAGCGGGCGGCGAAAGTGCACCCAGGGCAAATTTGGCTAAAGCGCGTCATCGCGGAAATGGGCGGCAAAGACGGCATCATTGTCGATAAAGAAGCGGACCTCGAACTGGCGGCGCAATCGATCGTGGCGTCGGCGTTTGGCTACTCTGGGCAAAAATGCTCGGCGTGCTCGCGCGCCATTATCGTCGAAGATGTGTATGACCAAGTGTTGAATCGCGTTGTCGAGCTGACGAAGCAGCTCAACGTCGGCGATCCGGCGGAGCAAGCGACGTTTATGGGGCCTGTCATCGACCAAGGGGCGTACAACAAAATTATGGAGTACATCGAAATCGGCAAGCAGGAAGGCCGTCTCATGACCGGCGGGGAAGGAGACGACTCGAAAGGGTTCTTCATCCAGCCGACCGTGTTTGCGGATGTTGACCCGAACGCGCGCATCATGCAGGAGGAAATTTTCGGACCGGTCGTGGCGTTTGCGAAAGCGCGCGACTTTGACCATGCGCTTGAGATTGCGAACAACACCGAATACGGTCTGACAGGAGCCGTCATCTCGCGCAATCGGGCGAATCTTGAAAAAGCGCGGCACGAGTTCCATGTCGGCAACTTGTACTTCAACCGCGGCTGCACAGGGGCGATCGTCGGGTATCAGCCGTTTGGCGGCTTCAACATGTCAGGTACTGACTCGAAAGCGGGCGGCCCGGACTATTTGATCCTCCATATGCAAGCGAAAACGGTGTCGGAAATGTTTTAAACCAAAAAAGGGCGGCGGCGTCCGCCCTTTTATAGCGAAGAAACGCAGATAAGGAAAGGAGCGGTTGATGATGGCTACGAAGTCCGAACAGCTGATTGAACAGACGGAGCGATACGGGGCGCGAAATTATCATCCATTGCCGATTGTCATTTCGGAAGCGGAAGGGGTATGGGTGAAAGACCCAGAGGGCAACCGCTATATGGACATGTTAAGCGCTTATTCCGCTGTCAACCAAGGCCATCGCCATCCGAAGATTATTGAAGCGTTGAAAAAGCAAGCCGATCGGGTGACGCTCACATCGCGCGCGTTCCATAACGACCAGCTCGGCCCGTGGTACGAAAAAGTGTGCCGGTTGACGAAAAAAGAGATGGTGCTGCCGATGAACACGGGCGCCGAGGCGGTGGAAACGGCGCTCAAGGCGGCGCGCCGCTGGGCGTATGACGTGAAAGGCGTCCCTGACAATCAGGCGGAAATCGTCGTTTGTGAAGGCAATTTCCATGGCCGGACGCTCGCCGCGGTGTCGTTGTCGTCCGAACCGGCCTATAAACGCGGTTTTGGTCCGCTGTTGCCCGGGGTGAAAATCATTCCGTACGGCGATATTGAAGCGCTAAAAGCGGCGCTGACCCCAAATACGGCAGCGTTTCTCCTTGAACCAATCCAAGGGGAAGCCGGCATCCGCATCCCGCCGCAAGGCTTTTTAAAAGCGGCCTATGACGTGTGCAAAGAACACAACGTGTTGTTCATCGCCGATGAAATCCAAACCGGGCTAGGACGGACGGGGAAGTTGTTTGCTTGCGACTGGGAAGATGTTGTGCCTGACATGTATATTTTAGGGAAAGCATTGGGCGGCGGGGTGTTCCCGATTTCGTGCGTCGTCGCCAACCGCGACATTTTGTCGGTGTTTGAACCCGGCTCGCACGGATCGACGTTTGGCGGCAATCCGCTCGCCTGCGCGGTGTCGATCGCGGCGCTTGAGGTGATCGAAGAAGAGCGGCTGGCGGAGCGGTCGCTTGAGCTTGGCGAATACTTCCTTTCGAAACTAAAACAAATCCGAAACGCCGATATGAAAGAAATCCGCGGCCGCGGCTTATTTATCGGCGTCGAGCTGCATGTGCCGGCGCGTCCGTATTGCGAAGCGCTGAAAGAGCAAGGATTGCTTTGCAAGGAAACGCATGAGACGGTCATTCGTTTCGCACCGCCGCTCATCATTACGAAAGAGGAATTGGATTGGGCGTTTGAACGGATTGCCAATGTCTTGTCCCGTCCATAAATCGAGTCAAAGAGGCGAATGAGACGATGGAAGAAAATATGTTTCTCTCCACCCAGCGTGTGATCAAAGCGGCGCTGGCCAAACTCGGCTACGGTGAGGAGATGTATGAGCTGCTCAAAGAACCATTGCGCGTCCTTACCGTACGCATTCCCGTCCGTATGGATGACGGAACGGTGAAAGTGTTTACCGGCTACCGCGCCCAGCATAGCGATGCCGTAGGGCCGACCAAGGGAGGCATTCGTTTTCATCCGGATGTCACCGAGGAAGAAGTGAAGGCGCTGTCGATGTGGATGACGATCAAAGCCGGAATTGTCGGTTTGCCGTATGGCGGCGGCAAAGGTGGCATCGTCTGCGACCCGCGGAACATGTCGATGGGTGAGCTGGAGCGGCTCAGCCGCGGCTATGTGCGGGCGATCAGCCAGATCGTGGGGCCATCCAAAGATATCCCGGCGCCGGACGTGTTTACCAACTCGCAAATCATGGCGTGATGATGGATGAGTATAGCCGCATCCGCGAATTTGACTCGCCTGGCTTTATCACCGGCAAGCCGCTTGTGCTCGGCGGCTCCCAAGGTCGGGAAAAAGCGACGGCGCTCGGTGTCACGATTTGCATCGAAGAAGCAGCGAAAAAAGCGGGAATTGAGTTGCAGGGGGCGCGGGTCATTATTCAAGGATTCGGCAATGCAGGCAGCTTTTTGGCCAAGTTTTTGCATGAAGCTGGAGCTCGCGTCATTGGCATTTCCGATGCGTATGGCGCGTTGTATGACCCGAACGGACTGGATATTCCGTATTTGTTGGATCGCCGCGACAGTTTTGGCACGGTGACAACGCTGTTTGAGAATGTCATCACCAATCAAGAGCTGCTGGAAAAAGAGTGTGATATTTTAGTTCCGGCCGCGGTAGCGAATCAAATTACGCGTGACAATGCCGCGAATATTCGCGCTAAAATTGTGGTCGAGGCGGCCAACGGCCCGACGACGCTGGAAGCGACCAAAATCTTGACGGAGCGGGGCGTGCTATTGGTGCCTGATGTGCTGGCGAGCGCTGGCGGGGTGACGGTTTCCTATTTTGAATGGGTGCAAAACAACCAAGGCTATTATTGGACGGAAGAGGAAGTCGTCGAGAAGTTGAAAGAGAAATTGACGAGCGCGTTTCATCGCGTCTATGAATTGGCGGAATCGCGCCGTGTGGATATGCGCATGGCGGCGTACATGATCGGGCTGCGCCAAACAGCAGAAGCAGCTCGCTATCGTGGTTGGGTATAATCATGGAAGGGTTGTTGCAAGGGGGGCGCGCCGTCCATCCTCATCTGCTTGGGGGTGGGCGGCCTTTCGTTTGCGGGACGCCGATGAAGCCGGTGATATCGAAGGGAGAGCGAAAGCAAGCTGCTTTTCTTTTTTGCAAAGGATCTTTTTTTGTACTACCATATCATATACATACATTAATGAGGAAAGAGACATGCATACATACAATGAGCCGGGCGGAAGGGAGAGAATGGCGCCATGCAGGCGTGGATCACGAATGTAATGGAACAATTCGGCTATATCGGCATTTTTCTGATCATCGCGCTGGAAAACATTTTTCCACCGATTCCGTCGGAAGTCATTTTGCCGTTTGGCGGGTTTATGACGACGTACACGTCTTTGACGGTGCCCGGCGTCATTGCGGCGGCGACCGCCGGTTCGGTTGCCGGGGCATTGGTGCTGTACGGAATTGGCCGGCTGTTGTCGGTTGAACGGCTCGAGCGGATCGTCGACCGTTGGGGGAGATGGCTGCGGGTGAAGCCGGAAGACATCGCCAAGGCGAACCGGACGTTTCACCGTTATGGGGTATGGGCCGTCTTTCTTGGCCGCATGATTCCGTTGGTGCGCAGCTTGATTTCCATCCCGGCGGGCATGGCGAAGATGAATATCGGACTGTTTGTCTGGCTGTCCGTGCTCGGCACATTGATTTGGAATACGGCGCTCGTTTCGATCGGCGCAGCGCTTGGCCAGTCGTGGGGGAAAGTGTCCGAGGTGATTGGAATGTATGCCGAGGTAGTGTATGTCATCATCGGCCTGATCATCACCGTTGCCGCTGTCCGCCTATGGAAAAGACGCCGGATGTCTTGATGCCGGCGCCTTTTTTGCGGCCTTGATTGTGAAAATGACCGCTGCCGCCGTTGATCGGAAGCGGATCGGTCAGCGTTTTAGCAACAAGTAAATGAAATATGGGGCGCCGATCAAGGAGACGATGACGCCGGCCGGAAGCGGCTCGGCGAGAACGTTGCGCCCGATCGTGTCAGCCGCAAGCAGCAACCATCCGCCAATAAGCATGGAGGCCGGAATGACACGCTCATGCCGCGGGCCAACGATCAACTTGGCGATATGCGGCGCCATTAAGCCGATAAAGGAGATGCCCCCGGTTACGGAGACGGCGGTGGAAGCGACGGCGACGGCCGCTGCCATCAGCACGAGCCGCTCGCGGCGGACGTGGACGCCGACGCCAATTGAGACGGCGTCGCCCAAATGTAAAATATTGAGGCTCTTGGCTCGGTACAATGCCGCCAATGCGCCGGCCGCCAGCCACGGCAGCACGGCCCAAATAAATGGCCAATCATCCCCCCAGATGTTGCCGGCGAGCCATTTGGCAATGAAATCGACTTTTGTCCGGTCGGTGGAAGAAATGAGCACGATCATCAGCCCGGAGAGCGCCATCGACACCCCGACGCCTGTGAGCACAAATGACACAGGCTGGAGTCCTGCTGTTCTGTTATAGGAAATGGCATAAATGACGGCGGCCGTCAACAAGCCACTCACGAACGCAACAAGCGGAATGGCGTACACAAAGGTGCCGGCGTCGATCGGGAAAAATAAAAAGAATAAGGCCACGCCCGCTCCAGCCCCAGCGTTGATTCCGAGCACGCCTGGGTCGGCCAAGTCATTGCGGGTAATGCTTTGCAAAATCGCACCCGACAAAGCAAGCGCCATCCCCGCTAGCAAGGTGATCACGATGCGCGGCAAGCGAAGCGAAAACAAGATGAACTCTTCTTGCATCGAACCGTTGCCGATCAGCGTCGGGATGATGCGGCCGTATGAGAGCGGCGCTTCGCCTGTGCCCAACGCCACTGCAACCGTGGCAAGAATGAGCAAAGCGAGCCATCCTAACACCGATGTCATGCGTGTTCTCATTCCCATCCCCTCCCTTTTCTCCGCACGACGAATAGGAAAAAGGGCAGGCCGATGACCGCAATGATGGCGGCTACCGGTGTTTCAAACGGCGCGTAAATCGTGCGCGCGGCCGTGTCAGCCATGACCATGGCGCTAGCGCCAATGGCGGCGGACAGAGGGATGACAAAGCGATAATCGGCCCCGGCGATTGCCCTTACGAGGTGGGGAATCATCAGGCCGATAAAGGTGATGTTGCCGGCAATGGACACCGAGGCCCCCGTCAACAAAAACACGACGAAAAACAACCAAGCCTTGACGACGGACGTTTTCTGCCCAACCCCGACAGCCACATCTTCGCTTAGACTCAAAATGGTCAATTGGCGTGAAAACGCAACGGCGATGCCTAAACCAATAAGAACGAGCGGGATCATCACCGTCAGCTGTTTCCAGGAGACACCAGCGACTCCGCCTGACGTCCACATTGACACGTCTTTGGAAATATGGAAATAAAGCCCAATTCCTTCGGCGATGGCGAACAAAAGCGCCGAGACCGCTGAACCGGCCAAGACGATGCGAAGCGGTGAAAACCCTCCTTTGCGGGCGGCGCCGATGCCAAAGACCATCCCCGCCCCTGCAGCAGAACCGGCCAAGCAAGCGAAGGTGATGGCGATATAGCCGGCTGAAGGGAAAAAGGCAAGGGTGGCGGCCAGCGCCGCGTTCGCTCCCGCCGTGAGGCCAAGAAGCCCCGGATCAGCGAGCGGATTGCGCGTCATTCCTTGCATGATCGCTCCGGCGACGGCGAGGCCAGCGCCGACAGCTGCTGCCGCTGTCTCGCGCGGAATGCGCAATTCTCGGATGAGATCAAACGTCTTGCCCTCCTGATCGGAAAACAGGGCTTGCCATACGTCACGCCAAGTGGTGTCCGCTACGCCGATGGCCATGGAGCTGAACCAAACGGCGGCCAAGATGAGGACGGATAGCGGAAAGGTGTAGCGAAACGGCAAACGGCGCTGCATCTCTTCCATCGTCTCTCTCCTCCTTGTTGTGTATACGAAACAGACGGGACATCCATGGTTGGACGCCCCGTCGTCAAGGTCATTGACCTAAAAAGTGCTTTTTAAAGAAATCGAGCTGGTACTCGAGTGTGATCGGGTCGTTAAAGTAGAATGCTTTTGAATCCGCGACAAACATGCGGCCGTTTTTCACCGCAGGGATGTTTTTGAATGTGTTCGTTTCCATGAAAGAAGTGTCGCTGTCGCCTTCCGTGTACTTGCAGAAGATGAGATAGTCGCCGACAAATTGCGGCAGCGCTTCAAGCGAAACGGCGTAATACCCTGGTTTTAGCGCGTGCTCTTCAACCGCTTTCGGCATTTTCAGTTTCATTTCTTGATATAAAATTTCCGTGCCGCGTCCCCAGTTTTGTCCATACACGTACAGCTGTTTGCCGAAATTCTCGGCAACGGTCACCGTCGCGTTTTCGCCGATTTTCGCCCGAATTTGCTTTCCAGCTTCCTGTGCCCGTTGTTGGAAGTCTTTAATCCATTTTTTTGCTTCGTCTTCTTTATTGACGAGCTTGGCGTATTGCAAGATTAAATCGCGGTAGTTGTATTTTTCATATGTAAAGGTGATCGTCGGCGCGATTTTGTTCAATTTGTCGATATTTTTCGTTGTCGATAATCCGACAATTAAGTCCGGTTTTAATGAAATGATTTTTTCAATATCATCTTCGCTGACCGTTTCGGCATCTTTCAGCTTGTCCTGCAGAACGGGACTTGCTTTGGACCAGGCATCCGCTCCGACCACCGGCACTCCAAACGCCACGATATAAGGAGCTCCCCATAGAGCGACAATTCGTTTCGGATGGGCGGGAATTTCGACTGGGCCGTTTTCCGATTGGAAGGTGACCGTCTCCTTTTCATTTTTGGAAGATGACGCGTTGTCCTCTTTTTTTCCGTTATTGGTGTTGCCGCATGCGCTTAGCACAAGCGCGAACATCAGCAGCAGTGCAAGCCATGTTTTCCTCATGATGAATTAAGCCTCCTTGAGCAATTGATAAGTGAAGCAAATTGGTTTGTTCGTCCGCGGGTCGCGGCCGATGTCGGCGTCGATGCCAAACACGTCACGGAGCACTTCGCGGCAGATAACGTCTTCGCTCCGCCCGGACTTGATGATGGCTCCTGCTTTCATGGCGATGATATAGTCGGCAAAGCGGGCCGCCTGGTTGATGTCATGAAGCACCATGACGATCGTCCGCCCTTCTTCTTGGTTCAGCCGTTCAAGCAGCTCGAGCACCTCAAGCTGATGGGCGATGTCCAAATACGTCGTCGGCTCGTCTAAAAAGATGATGTCGGTCTCTTGGGCGAGCGCCATGGCGATCCAGACGCGCTGCCGCTGTCCGCCCGAGAGCGCATCGACCGGCCGGTGCTTTAAGTCGGCCGTTTTGGTGACGTCAAGCGCCCAGTCAATCGCTTCATAATCCCGCTTTGTCAGCCGTCCGAATCCTTTTTGATACGGAAAGCGGCCGTACGAGACGAGTTCCCCGACGGTCAGTCCGCTTGTCGCTTCCGGCGTCTGCGGCAAAATGGCCATTTTTTTCGCCAGCTCTTTCGTCGGTTGCTGGGAAATCGCTTGGCCGTCTAAAATGACCGCGCCCGATTGCGGGGAAATGATGCGCGTCAACGTCTTGAGCAGCGTTGACTTGCCGCACCCGTTCGGCCCGATGATGGCGGTGATTTGCCGATCGGGAATGCGGACGGACAAACGTTCGAAAATCGTCCGGTCGTCATAGCGGACGGTGAGCTCCTCGGCATACAAGCGAACCATGCGGCCACCTCCTTTTGGACTAAGAAAATGAAAATCACTATCATTAACAATCTTTATTATAACGAAATTCTTAAAAAAGACAATGAATTTTCTCATCGAAAAAACAAGTTTTATGATGGAAAAAAGAAGGAGAACAGGATGGACAAGGTATGCGGCCGCCACAGCCCCGCTGTTAAGAGAACCCCGGACTATATTTCGCAGGCCTATCGCTGCATCCCACGCTGCAACCTGACCGACATACGGCCGGTGCGGCCTCAGAAAGCCCGGCCCTTTGCCCCGCAGTTGTCTAGCGCCATGCTGTTGCGAAAACGCAACGATTCCGGCTGTCTGAATGGCAAAAACACAACACATTCTGCAGGTTTGTTGCGTTTTTGCAACAAGTCGTTGTTGTTTTGCAACGGAAGGTTTGATACGATGGAGAATGGAGATTCATTTTTCTGAATAATTAGACGCTTGATTTGTTGGCACGCAGTTTGCTTTTCCAAACAAAGTGAAGGCGAGACAGGGGGATGGGGGATGACGATAGAAGACATCATGTGGAAAACAACCGCTGCTGTTTGGGAAAGCGATTCCCTTGAGCAGGCGGCCCGCACGTTGGCCAAGCAAGGGATGGCCGGGGCCATCGCATGCGACAGTGAAGGAGAAATGGTCGGGGTGGTGGCGGCCGAGGACGTGCTGTTTGGCCTCGTGCAGGGGCGCAAAACGGTTCGTGAGGTGATGCGGCCGCCGCAGCCACTTCCGGTCCATGCGCGCCTTGAGGAGGTCGCGTTTGGCGGCAGTCTGCTCCGCGCCGTTGTTGATGAGAGCGGCCGCCTGGCCGGTCTATTGACAAAAGAGCAGTATTTGGCGGCGCAGGCAAAGGCGTCCCGTCTTCGCTTAAAACAGCTGGAGGCTATGTTCAACGCCGCCCATAACGGCATTTTGTCGATCGATGCAAAAGGGCGCATTACCTCGATCAATCCGGCCGCGGAACGGATGGCGCGGACGACGAAGGAAGAAGCGCTCGGGCGGTTGTTGACCGATGTCGTCGTGCCGTCCGGCCTGCTCGATGTCGTGCGCACCGGCCAAGGGTGTACGGAAAAGTACCGCGTCGGCAAGCGCGTCTATATTACGAACCGGTCGCCGATCGTCGACGATGGAAAAGTTGTGGGGGCGGTCGGAGTATTTCAAGACATTTCCGAGATTGAATTCATCTCGAGCGAGCTTGAGACGGTGAAGCGCATTGCCAATGAGCTGCAGACGGTGATGGATGCAGCAACCGACGGCATCGCCATCGCGGATCGCAATGGGGCGATCACCCGGCAAAATCAAAAATGGGCCGCGCTGTTCCCGGATGCGGGACAAGGGCGCATCCCCGCTCCGCTCGACCAAGTTGTGCGCCAGGCGCTTGACCGCTGCCAGCCGTGCTCCATGCTCCATCAAGGCGCGGAAACCGGCAATACGCTGATCGTCTCCGCCGTGCCGATCATCGAGGAAGGCGGCCGGGGCGATCGGGTTGTCGTGTACGTCAAAGACATGACCGAGATGGAGCAGCTTCGCGCCGAACTTGAGGAGACAAAACGGCTCCTTCATACGTTAAGCCGGCAGGAAGGCGCTGACCTTATTTACCGGGCGCCGGCGATGGCGCATGTGATCGCCATTGCCCGCCAGGCGGCGGCCGTGGATGTCACCGTGCTTTTAACCGGAGAGTCGGGCGTCGGAAAGGAAGAGTTAGCGAACTTCATCTGGAAGCAGAGCGCGCGCAGCGGCCGTCCGTTTGTGAAGGTAAACTGCGGGGCGATTCCGGAGACGCTGATGGAGTCCGAGCTGTTCGGCTATGAGCCCGGGGCGTTCACCGGTGCGGCGAAAAAAGGAAAAAAGGGTTACTTTGAACAGGCGGATGGCGGGACGATTTTTCTCGATGAAATTAGCGAAATCCCGCTCCACCTGCAAGTAAAACTCCTTCGTGTGCTTCAGTCGATGGAAATTATGCGCTTGGGGGCTGAGGCGCCCAAACGGATCGATGTCCGCATCATCGCCGCAACGAACAAACCGCTTGAAGAGCTGGTCGCCGCCGGGCGGTTCAGAGCTGATTTGTTTTACCGGCTGAACGTCATGCCGATCGCCATTCCGCCGCTGCGCGACCGGAAGGAAGACATCCCGCTGTTGGTCGACCATTATCGAAAGCGGTTTGCTAAAAAGTATCAAAAACAGCTCGTGTTCACCGACAGGGCGCTTGCGATGATGATGGACTACCATTGGCCTGGCAACGTCCGCGAGCTCGTCAACGCCATTGAGCGCATGTTTGTAACGTCTGCCGCGCCCGTCGTCGACGAAGATCACGTGGCCAAATGGCTTCATCTTGAGCCGCCGACGGCTGCCGATCCGGTGTCAGTCAGCGAGGTCGTTCCGCTCAAACAAGCGGTGGCGGACGTCGAGCGCCAGCTCATCATCAAAGCGCTTCATCATGCGCGCACGTATCGGCGGGCGGCGAAGCTGTTGGGTGTCGATGCGTCGACCCTTGTGCGCAAGGCGCAAAAATATGGAATCGAATCACGGGGAGGGGAAGAAGATGGATTTTACGTTGCCAGCCGAGATTGAATTTTTAAAAGAAAACGTCCGCAAATTTGTGAAAGAAGTCGTGGAACCGGTGGCCATGGACATTGAAGAAAACGACCACATTCCAGAAGATATTATTGAAAAATCGAAAGCCATGGGGCTGTTCGGCTTAAGCATCCCAGAAGAATACGGCGGCCTTGGCTTGTCGATGGTCGGCAAATGCGCTATTTACGAGGAACTCGGCAAAACGCATAACGGCTATACGACGCTAATTGGCGCCCATACAGGCATTGGCACGGTCGGCATTGTGGAGCTCGGCACGGAAGAACAAAAGCAGCGCTATTTGCCAAAGATGGCGACGGGCGAATGGATCGGCGCCTTTGCCTTAACCGAGCCGAGCGCCGGCTCGAACGCCGCCGCGATTAAAACGACCGCCGTCCGCAAAGGCGACCGCTACATCATTAACGGCTCGAAGCATTACATTACGAATGCTGTCGACGCCCACGTGTTTACGGTGATGGCGGTCACCGATCCGTCAAAAGGCCCGAAAGGCATTACCTCGTTTATTGTGGAAAAAGATTTCCCCGGCTTTATCGTCGGTAATGTCGAGCGGAAAATGGGACTGCGCGGATCGCATTCAGCCGAGCTGTTTTTTGACAACTTGGAAGTGCCGGTCGAAAACGTGCTCGGAAAAGAAGGCGAGGGATATGTCAACGCTCTCAAAATCCTCGCCAACGGCCGCGCGGGTCTCGCCGCCCGCAACCTCGGTTCGTGCATCCGCCTCTTGGAATACTGCATGGAATACGCCGAACAGCGTGAGCAGTTCGGCAAGCCGATCATCGAGCAGCAAGCGATCCAGCATATGCTGGCGGAAATGAGCATGTTGATCGAAGTGCTGCGCTCAACCGTTTACCGCGTCGCCTGGATGGTCGACCAAAAGATGCGCGTCGTCAAAGAAGCGGCCATCGCCAAACTGTTCGGCTCGGAGGTGTACAACAAAATCGCTGACATGGCCGTGCAAATCCACGGCGGCCTCGGCTACATGAAAGATTACCCGATCGAACGTTACTTCCGCGATGCCCGCATTACGAAAATTTACGAAGGCACCTCGGAAATCCAGCGCAACATCATTGCGAGCGAA
Organism: Geobacillus sp. WSUCF1; assembly: GCF_000422025.1. Classification (NCBI taxonomy): domain Bacteria; kingdom Bacillati; phylum Bacillota; class Bacilli; order Caryophanales; family Anoxybacillaceae; genus Geobacillus; species Geobacillus sp. WSUCF1. Next base: position 20,211 of record NZ_ATCO01000060.1, read on the forward strand.
CTGCGGAAAGAATACGGAAAAGTGCGGGTCTGACCGAAACGCCGTCTGCTGACAGCAGGCGGTGTTTTTTCACCGTGTGCGCCCGGCATGGGTGCAGTCTATAGGGTGAAAGTCCCGAACTGCGAAGGCAGAAGTAGCAGTTAGCTTAACGCAAGGGTGTCTGCGGCGACGCAGAATCTGAAGGAAGCGGGCGGCAAACTTCCGGTCTGAGGAACACGAACTTCATAGGAGGCTGGGTATCATTGGGTGAGTTTGCACGACAAAACGAAGCCCTTTCTGCCGAAGGTGATACCGAGTAAATGAAGCAGATGGATGGAAGGAAAGACTGCACTCTTACCCGGGGAGGTCTGTCCGGGAAGCCAAGTGCGCTTGGCAACCGTTGGAGCGATCCAACGCTGAACGGACAGAAGTCAGCAGAGGTCATAGTACCCGTCTAGCTTAAGATAGAAGGGGAAGGACCGAACCATGAAGGAGAACGGCCACTAGGCGTTCATCTTCTTTGATGAAGCAGATAACCCGAAAGGGCCTGCTTGAGGGGGAAATGGTGAAGTCCATGGGGAACCTCAAGAGGGTGGAGAAGAAGATGGCACAAATAGAACGGACCGTTCACGTAGAGAGGAAGAATCGGAATGTGGATGAAACAGGTATTGTCACGGGAGAATCTCCTGCGAGCACTCAAACAAGTGGAAAAGAATAAAGGGTCCCATGGAACCGATGGAATGTCCGTCAAAGACCTGCGAAGACACCTCGTGGAACATTGGGACGCGATACGGCACGCTTTAGAAGAAGGGACCTACGAACCTTGCCCGGTCCGACGGGTCGAAATCCCGAAACCGAACGGAGGAGTCAGGTTACTAGGAATCCCGACCGTGACAGACCGGTTCATCCAACAGGCCATCGCCCAAGTGCTCACGCCGATCTTTGACCCATCCTTTTCGGAACACAGCTACGGGTTTCGTCCCGGTCGAAGAGGACACGACGCGGTGAAAAAGGCGAAGCAGTATATTCAGGAAGGATATACATGGGTGGTAGATATCGACTTGGAAAAGTTCTTTGATCGAGTCAACCATGACAAACTGATGGGGATATTAGCGAAACGAATTCCAGACAAAATCCTCCTAAAGTTGATACGGAAGTATCTACAGGCAGGGGTCATGATCAACGGGGTGGTCATGGAAACACAAGAGGGGACTCCACAAGGAGGGCCGCTCAGTCCACTCCTGTCCAACATTCTCCTGGATGAGCTGGACAAAGAATTGGAAAAACGAGGGCACAAGTTTGTACGGTATGCGGATGACTGCAATATCTACGTAAGGACGAAGAAGGCCGGGGAACGGGTGATGAAATCGATCACGGCATTCATCGAAAAGAAACTTCGGCTGAAAGTCAACGAAACCAAATCGGCAGTGGATCGTCCGTGGAGGAGAAAATTCCTCGGTTTTAGCTTCACCCCAAGTAAGGAGCCAAAAATCCGAATTGCAAAGGAAAGCATTCGGCGCATGAAGCAAAGGATACGCACCATGACGAGCCGATCGAAACCGATTCCCATGCCCGAACGAATCGAACAGCTCAATCAATACATTCTGGGATGGTGTGGATACTTTTCGCTAGCAGAGACCCCAAGTGTGTTCAAAGAACTAGATGGATGGATTCGACGAAGGCTGCGCATGTGCCAATGGAAAGAGTGGAAACTTCCGAGAACCAGAGTCCGAAAACTGCAAAGTTTAGGAGTGCCCAAGCAGAAAGCATATGAATGGGGAAACACTCGGAAGAAATATTGGAGAGTGGCCGCCAGTCCCATCCTGCATAAAGCCCTTGGCAACTCCTATTGGGAGAGCCAAGGGCTGAAGAGTCTTTATCAACGATATGAATCTCTGCGTCAGACTTAATGGAACCGCCGTATACCGAACGGTACGTACGGTGGTGTGAGAGGACGAGGGTTAGTCACCCTCTCCTACTCGATTATTGTCGGAAAATGTCATTCGCTTTTCGTTGACGAAAGGAAAAGAAGATTGCTAGAATGAGAGAAAATGAGTGACTATTCATAACGCTCCAGTCATTTGTGCAATCTTCCTCTTAGATGACGACCTACCTTTCGTAACAAGGCCTTTCTTGTAAGCCCTTACATAAATGAACTTGCCCCATGATCATCGATGGAGAAGCATCATATCCAGTGAGTTCGAGAAAAAATAGAAAAGGAGTGGTGACCGTGCGGCGGGCCGAGCCGTTGGTTACAACAGGCAGCCGCGGGCTGCAGGAAGATTCGTTTCCATTTCGGCTTTACCAAAAGGCCAAGCGGTTGGAAGCGGCGGCCCACGATTCGATGTTCGGCCCCGATCACCATGCCGACATCATGAATTTCACCGCCCGCCAACTGGCAGCGAGGATGGAAGTGTTGAAAAAAGCGCAGGAGAAACCGTTTGACGAGCTGTTTGGACTCGAAGAAAGCGAACATGTCGGGTGAGAGGGAGGCTAGGCCGAAAAACGGCTTTCTATACGTTGAACAGGCAGACGCCAACCGGCAATGATGACCGGCTGTTCGACGCCAATGGAAATCGATAGATGTCTATATTGAAGCCGGCAAGCAAGAAGGTGCGACCATTGTATGCGGAGGTCATGAAGTCGAAGTGCCCGGCTGTGAAGGCGGCCATTTTGTCGCGCCGACGATTTTTTCGAATGTCACGAATGACATGAAAATCGCCCAAGAAGAGATTTTCGGTCCAGTGTTGTCGATCATCCGCTATCATGACGTGGAAGAGGCAGTGGCGATGGCCAACGATACGATCTACGGGCTGGCGGCCGGCGTCTGGACGCGCGACGTCAACAAGGCGTACGCCATCGCCGGGCGTCTGCAGGCTGGGGTCGTCTGGATCAATGACTGGCATATGCTGCGCAATGACGCGCCGTTTGGCGGCTACAAGCAAAGCGGCATCGGGCGCGAGATGGGCAAATATTCGCTTGATGCTTACACGCAGCTGAAGCATGTGCACACATCAATGGTGCCGGAGCTTGAAAAGCGGAAATGGTATCAAGTGCTGTTTTCCCGCCTGCACGCTATGATGAAAAAGTAAAGGGGGACGAAGGAACATGACGACGTTAGCGAACTTTTGGCTGCGCACCGCCATTTACACCGGATCGAACGCCCGCGCGCTCGTGCCGGACTTGTTCCGCGGGCTGGGTGCTAAGCGGGTGCTATTGCTTTCCGACCGAGGACTCGAGCAGGCTGGGGTCGTGGAGAAAGTGGCCGATCTGTTTCGGCTGACAACGCGCGGCGTTGGACCGGAGCTGGCCGGCATCTTTTTAGATATTCGCCAAGATGCGGAGAGCGAATGCGTCAATGAAGCGGTGCGCTATGCGCGCGAGATCGGAGCTGACGCCTTGTTGGCGGTCGGCGGCGGCAGCGTGCTCGATACGGCCAAAGGGGTGAAATACGCCCTGTTTAAAGGGTTGCGTGACATTAAAGAGGCGATTCCAGGCGGGCTGCGGTACGAGTCGTTCCCGCAGGCGCAATTCATGCCGATTCCGCACATCGCCATCCCGACGACGGCCGGCACGGGGTCGGAAGTATCGCCGATCGCAGTCATTTATAATGAAGAGCTGCGCTTGAAAACGAACATCATCAATCCGTTTATCAATGCTGATGTGGCCGTTTTGGATCCTGATTTAACGGTAGGGCTTCCCCCGAAGGTGACGGCGTTTACCGGCATGGACGCGCTCACCCATGCCATTGAAGCGCTCGCCTCGCCGATGGCGACCGCCATGACCGATGCGTGCGCCTTGCAGGCGATCCGCCTGATCCGCGACTACTTGCCGATAGCGGTCCGCGACGGCGGAAACATCCGCGCCCGCTTGGAGATGCTGCAGGCGAGCCTGCTCGGCATCACCGCGTTCAGCTTTGCCTTAAACGCTATTCCGGTGCACAATTTCGCCCATGCGTACGGAGCGATGTTCCGCATTCCCCACGGATTGGCGAACGCTGTCTTTCTGCCGGTCGTGATGGAAGCGATTCCGGAGTTGTATTTGCCGAAAGCGAAGCTGCTCGCTCAAGCGCTTGGCATTCACGATCACGGCCAAGGAGACGATGTGCTGTTGGCGAAGTCCATTGAACGAATCCGCCAGCTGCGCGACGACATTGGCTTGCCAAGGGATTTTGCTGACTACCCGATCACGGCGGAGCAATTTGCCGCCACCATCCCGGCGGTTGCCTCCGATCCGGCCGCAGTCAGCTTCCCGATGCCGCCGGAATTGATTCAAGCCATCGGTGAGCGCGTCGTCAAGCTGACAGTGGAAAAAGGACAAGGCAAGTAGAAACAGGTGTCCCGTTCGGTATGCGGGACACCTGTTTTCGTGCCGGCTGTTCAGCCCCGCGGCCGTCCGATGACCGCATCTAACGACCAAAGCCGGCTGCCGTTCAGCCACAAATATACGGACATTGCAAGCAAGGCGAGGTTGAATTCATAGCCCGTTTCCCGTCCGTTGCCAAGCAAACCGGCGTCGGCTTTGGCGGTGGCGATGGCTCCGGCCATGATAATGACAAACACCGCCGCAATCGGCCGTGTGCCAAGGCCAAGCATCATCGCCCAGCCGCCGGCAAGCTCCACCATCGTCACGATGTAGGCGAGCCAGCCGGGAAGGCCCATAGCAACAAACGAATCCGTTGCCGCCTCAAGCCCCCGTTGCCATTTCACCCACCCATGGGCGAAAAAGATGAATCCGGTGACAATCCGCAATAGAAAAGCGCCTAGTTCGTGAGAATGCATCGGTTTTTGTCCTCCTTGTCCCAACAGCATGGTAGTACAATGTATGCGGGCGGGTCCGCCCCCATGCCTTTCATTCGCCATTTGACCAGCGATGGGCTACAATGGAGGGGAAGCGCGTCAAAAGTAGAGGAGGATGGCCATGAAAATTGAAGTATGGTCCGATTTTGTCTGCCCGTTTTGCTATATCGGCAAACGTCGCTTGGAACAGGCGCTTGAGCCATTTCCGCACCGGGAAAACGTTGAAATCGTATTCCGCAGCTTTGAACTCGATCCAAACGCACCAAACGAGACCCCGTTGACGATTCACGAAATCATCGCCAACAAATACGGCATTTCGCTTGAAGAAGCGAAGCGGGCGAACGCCGATATCGGCCGGCAGGCGGAGGCGGTCGGCTTGACGTTCCGCTTTGAGACGATGAAGCCGACGAACACGTTTGACGCCCACCGGTTGGCGCAATACGCCAAGGAAAAAGGGAAGCTGAACGACATGGTGGAACGGCTGTTTTATGCGTATTTCACGGAGTCGAAGCGAATCAGCGACCGCAATGTGCTGCTTGCGATCGCCGAAGCGGCCGGGCTTGAGCGGACGGAAGCGGAAGAAGTGTTGGCCAGCGGCCGCTACACACAAGAGGTGCGCCGCGATGAGGAAGAAGCGGCGGCGTTGGGCATCCGCGGTGTGCCGTTTTTTGTTTTCAACGGGAAGTATGCGATTTCCGGCGCCCAGCCGGTTGACGTGTTCCGGCGGGCGCTGGAGAAGGTATGGGAGGAAGAACAATCGCGGCCGCTGCAGCTTCTCGGTGAAGAGGGGCGGGCGTGTGGAGACGATGATTGCCGATTCAATTGAATCGATATGGAATGGTTGGGTAGAGGCGGTCTCAAAAGATCGTCTCTCTTTGAGAGATTCAATAGATAGATCGTGTCGCCGCAGTGATTTGTTCCTGCCTTCTTGCAAGAAAGAAAGGGTGTCCCGTTGCGTTGGGGACACCCTCTTTGATGATGAAGTTGTCATCCGATTAGGAAGTATGGTACATTTAATGATAATGAAAATCGTTTTTAAATCAGATGCGGAGGGAACAGTGATGGCCGATTTGTACGATGTCACCATTATCGGCGGCGGACCAGCGGGATTGTATGCATCGTTTTACAGCGGGCTGCGTCAAATGAAGACGAAGTTGATCGAGTACCAGCCGCAGTTGGGCGGCAAGTTGCATGTCTACCCGGAAAAGTTTATTTGGGATGTCGGAGGGCATGCGCCCATTACAGGAGAACAATTGATGAACCAATTGATCAAGCAGGCGCTGTTATTTGACCCAACAATCGTTTTGAATGAAAAAGTCACGGCCATCCTACGCCAACCGGACGGCACATTTTTGCTGCAAACCGCTTCAGGAGCGCAACATTGGTCCAAAACGGTCATTGTAGCAGTCGGAAGCGGCATCATCAAACCGAAAAAGCTGGACATCGAAGGGGCGGAAACATTTGAGGTGACGAATTTGCATTATACCGTCAAATCGCTCCAGCGATTTAAAGGGAAAACCGTGATCATTTCCGGCGGCGGCAATTCGGCGGTCGATTGGGCAAACGAGCTCGTGCCGATCGCCAAAACCGTTTATGTCACCTACCGAAACGAAGAGTTCAAAGGCCATGAAGCGCAAGTTTCACAGCTGCTTCACAGCGGGGCGGTTTGTTATTTTCATACATCGATTACGAAACTGATTGCTGATGCCCGCCATCATGCCATTGAGCAGGTCGAGCTGACCAACCATGCGACCGGTGAGGTCGTCCATCTGCCCGTGGATGAGGTGATCGTCAGCCATGGTTATGAAATTGACACTTCGCTTCTGAAAAACAGCCCTTTGCATATCGAAATGGTGGATGACTACTATATCGCGGGCAATGCGAACAGCGAGACTTCGGTGCCGGGGCTGTATGCGGCGGGCGACATTTTAAAGTATGACGGCAAACTTCATCTGATCGCCGGAGCTTTCCAAGACGCCGCCAATGCAGTCAACAGTGCCAAGCGGTTCATTGATCCATCAGCGGAACGATTTGCCATGGTCTCCTCTCATAACGAGCGGTTTCAAGAGAAAAATCAAGCGATCATCGAGCAGTTGATCAAGGGGGTATAGGGAGCAGGGTGAAATACCTTGCAATGAATTTCTTTTTCAGGTTTGGCAGACAAAAATAAGAAAGGGGTGTCCCGTTTCTGTCTGGGATCCCCCTTCGTTAGTTTTAACCGCGTTTGACAAAAAGCGGTAAGTCCGTATGCCCCATGCCGCGGACGTAGACGAACAGCTGGCCTTTATGATGAATTTCGTGATCCATTGCCATTTGCAACAACTGCTTGGCTGGAATTTGAATGCCGAAAATCGATGTTAAATCGAGCGTCCGGTCGAAGTCGTCATCGCTCATCGATTCGATGAGCTGCCTCGTTTTTTCCGTATATGTTTCCGCCAGCTTGGCCAAATTCGTCTCCGGCTCCTCGATTTTTTGCCGGAACAGCGATGGATCGCCGTGTTTTGCCGTATTAGCGAAATTGTAGAAGCTGAACAGCATATGCGTCGCCAGCTGCTTCGCTGTCATCGAGGTCGGCGTCGGTTTGTAATCATAATGCGCTTCGTCGATTTTGTGGATCAGTTCCAGCGTGACACGGCGGTGCGAAAGGAAATATTGCACCCATTGTTGTGCGCGGGACATGGCCATTCCTCCCTTTGGTTATGGACTTCTATTTTCTATTTTACCATAAAGGCTCTTCACCAAAAGTTGTACTTGATTTTTTCTGAACATACCCTATTTACGCTTGTGAGGGAAAATCAACAAATCAGTGATTTTTGCACATCTTTGTGCAGGAAACCGTATTGCTTGTCAAGTACATGTTGTGGTGAAGAGCCAAAAAGAAAAACGATTTTGTCCTTGACAAAATCGTTTTTCAACAGTCTGGGGTATAAATATTTATACCTTATTGTTTTGCTGATACAGTTGTACGATTTGTTCCTCCTGTTCGCTAATGATGACTTTTGGAACAGGCGTCGGTTTTTTGTTTTGATCGATGGCGACCATCGTCAAAAAGCATGTAGTGGTCAAGTGATGTTCGCCTGTAAATAAATCTTCTGTTTCGACTTTGACGAATACCTTCATGGATGTGCGTCCAGTCGAGTAGACGAATGCTTCAAGTTTTAAAATATCGCCTACTTTCGCGGACGAAATGAAATCAACTTTGTCGATCGAAACGGTGACGACCGCTTTTCGTGCATGGCGCATGGCGGATATTGCTGCAATTTCATCAATATACGCTAAAACGGTGCCGCCAAAAATCGTGCCAAGATGGTTCGTATCAGAAGGCAAAACGAGCCGCATTTGAATCGTTTTTGATTGCTCGACGTTTACTTCCATGACGGTTTCCCTCCGCAAGCCAAAAGTCGCTCCCGGTATTCGCGCGCGGCTTCCACCATCGCTTTGAGTGCGGCAATTGCTTCCTTTTCTTTTCGCGTTTTTAATCCGCAATCGGGATTGACCCAAAATTGTTCTGGACGAAGGACGCGAAGCGCTCGCTCGATTTGTTCGCTTATTTCTTTTTTTGTCGGAATGCGTGGGCTGTGAATGTCATAAACCCCTAAGCCGATTTCTTTTTTGTACTCATATGTTTCAAATGCAGCAATAAGCTCACCATGGCTTCGCGATGATTCAATGGAAATGACGTCGGCATCAAGTTTATCGATGACATGCATCATCTGTTCAAACTGTGAATAGCACATATGGGTATGAATTTGCGTTTCCTCTTTCACTGATGAGGTAGCAAGACGAAACGCCATAACGGCATCTTCCCAATAGGATGCGTGTTTTTCCTTTTTCAATGGCAATCCTTCCCGCAATGCTGGTTCATCGACTTGAATGATGCGTATGCCTTTCGCTTCCAAGCGCAACACTTCTTCACGAATGGCCAAGGCGAGCTGTGTCAGCACATGTTTTCGTGGAATGTCGTCGCGAACGAACGACCAGTTTAACATGGTTACAGGGCCTGTCAGCATGCCTTTGACAGGTTTATGGGTCAGCGACTGGGCATATACCGTTTCTTCTACGGTCATCGGTTGTTGGTAGGACACATGGCTAAAAATAATGGGCGGGCGAACACAACGTGATCCATACGATTGTACCCAGCCGTTTGTCGTGCATGCCATGCCTTGCAGCTTTTCACCGAAAAATTCTACCATATCTGTGCGCTCAAATTCCCCATGGACAAGCACGTCGAGCTGCAGTTGCTCTTGAATGTCGATCCATTTTGCGATTTCTTTCTTTATAAAGGACTTATATTGATGATCGTTCCATTCCCCTTTTTTCCACTTCATCCGAGCTTGACGCACGTCGCTCGTCTGCGGGAAGCTGCCGATTGTCGTTGTCGGCAACAGCGGGAGTTGCAAATGTGATTGTTGTATCTTTCGTCGTTTGCTGTAAGGTGTTCGGCTTACCGGAACGGCTGTGATCTCGTTTATTTGTTCTTGTTGTTTGCGGAACTTGGCTAAATTACTGTTTGTTTGTTCGTCGTATTGGATTAGCTTGTCGATTGTTGTGTTTCCTTTCATATATTCTGTCAGCATACGTATTTCATCTAATTTTTCATCGGCAAATGATAAAGCCCCAGCGAGCTCCGGCGGCAGTGAATGTTCGTGTTTTGTCGTGACAGGGACGTGCAGTAAGCTGCAAGACGGTTGAATGATCAGTTGTTCAGCAACGTTTGCTAGATGGTGAAGGAGCGTCGCTTTTTGGGCAAGCGAACTTTTCCATACATTGCGGCCATCTACAATCCCAGCAACTAATATTTTATCTTTCGGAAATCCATAGGTGTTTATGTTTTTCATGTTTTCGCCATTATCATGTACAAAGTCAAGCCCAATGCCTGCGACAGGTAAAGCAACGATTTCACGATAATGCGACACGCTATCAAAATATGTTTGTAAAATAAGGTTTATATTTGGTACACCGCGATGAAAAACTTCATATACATCACGAAATGCATCGACGATGTCATCGTCTATATCTTGGACGAGAATCGGTTCATCGATTTGGACGAATGACACGCCCGCTTCGCTTAGTTGTTTGAATAATTCTACATAAACAGGAACTAATCGTGCGAGATGTTTGCGCCACTCGTGTCGATCGTATTGCTTAGAAAGCAAAAGAAACGTAATCGGTCCAAGCAACACAGGTTTTGTTTCTAAATCGAATGTTTCTTTTACAAGGTTGTATTCTTTCAATAGGCGATTCTCCACTAATCTTGGCTTTGTTTGTCCAATTTCAGGCACGATGTAATGGTAATTTGTATTAAACCATTTCGTCATTTCAAGCGCATGTTGCCCATTTGTCCCGCGTGCCATCGCAAAATATTGCTCAAGTGTATCGTCTATTTGTTGAAATTGCTCTGGAATATATCCAAACATGAATGCTGTATCTAATACGTGATCGTATAAAGAAAAATCTCCAATTGGAATGAGATCGATTCCTTTCTCCATCTGTTTACGAATCGAATCAAGTCGAATCGCTTCCATCATTTTGGTGCATTGTTCTTTGGTGATCTGCCCATTCCAAAACGATTCTAACGTCTTTTTCCATTCTCTTTTCTCCCCAATGCGTGGATACCCTACATTTGAACTGCGGATGAACATGTGGAAGCACCTCCAGTTATTTGATCCCAATCAAGCAAAAAACCCTCTTCCAACGGAAGGAGGGTATAACTAGCTTGTATTGAGATACGTGAAGTGCCTCAATATCATATGTCCTCACTCCTCCCTATGACGCGTAGGTCGAAAGTGCATACAACAGGCAGGTCTCCTGACTTAGCTTCATCGCTGTTTATCTCCTTCCCATTTCAAATGAAACAGTGGATTGTGATAAACAGCTCTGCATCACAGTGGCGCGACCGTGTTGGATTTTCACCAAACTTCCCTTTTAAGGTTCACCACATGTGTGAACCACCTGTTGCGTGAACTGATTATTTGGTTGTATAAAATTTAGAATAAAAGAATTTTTTGTTTTTTTCAACCGAAATGTTTTTGTGAAGGGGTTTTAAGAGGCATAACGGCATAGTAAGCAGGGATATTTTTTGAGTTAATATTAGTATTTTATGTAAAAATATGTTTTTTGTGAAAATGCAGGACTGACGTGTGATTTTCATCCCCGGGTGGAGGGCAAAGTGCGCTGCCCATGGAATTTTTCTGCGAAAACAAAACACCGTTTCTTGTACATTCTTTCAGAAAGCCTTTTCCCTCTTTTCTGAAGAGTGTGCTAAATTTTTTGTGAATTGTTTCGGAGGCTCTTCACCAAAAGTTGTACATGATTTTTTCTGAACATACCCCATTTACGCTTGTAAGGGAAAATCAACAAATCAGTGATTTTTTCAAATCTTTGTGCAGGAAGCTGTATTGCTTGTCAAGTACATGTTGTGGTGAGGAGCCGTTTCGGGCGGAAATTTCCATTTGTTTCAAAGATGGGGAGGAAATTTGATCAAGTTTCACGACTTTGTCATTGACATTCAAATGTATATGGATGGTGGGAAAGACGAGGAGGAGATCCAGATGGATAAGTCGATGAGACACGACATCGCACTGTTTCGGTACAGGATGATCGCTCCGTTGGTGAATGGGCACCTCGACCTGCCTTCCGTTTTGCCTATTCGATCGAGCTTGGCTCTGTTCCCATGTCTTGATCCGACAGCTACTCTTGGCAACACCGGACGCATCCCAGCGTCGACTCGGTTCGGCCTGCTCTTGCTTTGGTTCATTTCCTCTGTGGCAACGGAAAAAATCGCCCTTATTCATTACAGAAATCTTGTGCTCCTCTCCCCCTTAAAGGAGTGGGAGGAAGCGCAATATGGTATAATTTTCTTGACGATTGGAATGCGCCAAGCCTGTTCCGTCCGTCTCTATCCGACAAAAGAACAGGAACCGTATATCCGGAGCATCATAGGATGTTGCCGATTTGTGTACAATCATTTTCTCACTCGCTGGACAGAAGGCCGCCTTGAAGGCATATGTTTGTGTGCACGAATGGTCCACGTTGAAAGAATAGTTCCTCCGGTTTTGGAAAGATGAAAGTAAACCATGAAAATCATGCACGCGAGGTAGTGGACAGGCGTCATGATGAAAAGGGGTGGGTAAAGATGGAACATCACTCTTCGTCCCATGTTCCGCGCATAAAAGTGCTCATCGCCGATGACAATCCCTTTGTCCGCGAAGGGCTGCGGATCATCTTAAGCACGTATGACGAGTTTGATGTCGCCGCGACTGTAGGCGATGGGAAAGAGGCAGTGGAATATTGTCGACATCATGAAGTTGATGTCGCGTTATTGGATGTGCGCATGCCGAACATGAATGGAGTGGAAGCGACAAAGCTTCTATGCGAGCAGACGAAGACAAAGCCGCTCATCTTGACGACGTTTGATGATGATGAATACATTCTAGACGCCATTCAATACGGTGCAAAAGGATATTTTTTGAAAAATACCGATCCGGAACGAATCCGCGAAGCGATCAAAGCGGTTTATCACGGCCAAGTGGTGATGCAGGAGATTGTGATGGACAAAATTAAGTCCAACTTAAAAGAAGAAACAGAAGCAGCCCCGAAAATCGATAAAAGCCTGTTTACGGAACGAGAGTTGGACATTATGGCGCTCATTGCGAAGGGGCTTTCGAATAAAGAGATTGCCAAACAGCTATTTCTCTCCGAGGGAACGGTGGCCAATTACATCACATCGATTTTGGACAAAACCGGACTGCAACATCGAACGCAAATTGCCGTTTATTATCTGACGGGAAAAGTCGGCTGAGGGGATGTTATGGAATCGCTGCTGATCATTTACAAGCTGATTGTATGGGGCTATGCGGCATTCGATTACATTTCATCGAAACAGAGAACGGGAGCGGGCTTTGTTCTAGTCTCTCTGATCTATTTTTGTCTTCAGCTGTTTGCCCTGATCGTTCGCCATATGAGTTGGAAAAGGGGAGCGGCGTTTGGTTCCGTTGCTCTTCTCGTTCTAGCCGCCGCCTTTGTGGAGCCGTTATGGGCGTTGTTGCTGCCTCTCAATGGGTATGAGCTGGCCTCCGTGTATATCCACCGAGTTTGGGGGATCGGGGCGGTGTTGTTGACGCCGATGATTTGGCTTGATCCATCGGCGGGGAAATTATACGGCTTTGTGGCATTGTTCAGTTTTGTCAGCGTGACGGCAGTCAAGCGGCACATCGAGCGGATGGAACAACAAGAAGATCGTTTGGATCAAATGCGCAACGATTTGCATCGGCTGACAAGAAGGATCAGCGAATATCATCAATACATCAAGCAGTCGGAATATACGTTGCAGTTGGAAGAACGGAACCGTCTGTCGCAGCGCATCCATGACCAAATCGGCCACTCGCTCGCTGGAGCGCTCATTCAGATGGAGGCGGCCAAACGGTTGATGGATGGGGACCGCGACAAGGCGAAACAACTGTTGGAAAACGCCATCCATATTTCCAAAGAAGGCATGGAACAAATCCGGATGACATTAAAACAGATCAAGCCACCGCTCGAGCAAATCGGGCTGAATCGGGTGAAATTATTCATTGAGGAATTTTCCGCCCAACATCATCTCCCGGTTCCGCTCGTATGCAAAGGGGATTTGGATGTGATTACACCAATCCAATGGAAAGTGATTTATGAGAACATTGCCGAAGCGTTGACGAATGCGAGCAAATACGCTGAGGCCACGGCCATTGCCGTTGAAATTCACGTGTTGAATCGAGTCATCAAGGTGGAAGTGAAAGATAACGGGAAAGGTGCGGCCAAGATCAAGAAAGGACTCGGGATCATCGGCATGGAGGAACGGGCGGCCTCTGTTCATGGCACGGTCATTGTCGATGGAACGAACGGTTTCTCTGTCACGACGTTGCTTCCGATTCATGAGTAAATCGTGAATTTTCTCATGTCAACGAGATGAATTCCTGCACTTACAGGAGTTCATCTTTTTTTCTATAATCAATAACACCAAGCATGGAAAGAAGGTGGAACGATGAACATTTTAGAGATCAAACAAGTGACCAAAAAATTTGGTGACTTCATCGCTGTCGATCATATGTCTCTTACGGTTGCCGAAGGAGAAATTTTTGGCTTCCTCGGAGCCAATGGCGCGGGAAAAAGCACAACTATCAATATGATTGCTGGGTTGCTGCGCCCGAATGCAGGAGAAATCAAGATTCTCGGCAAGGACATCGCCAAGCATCGCCAGTTTGCCAAACGACAGATCGGCATCGTGCCTCAAGAAATCGCCATCTATGAAAATTTGACGGCGTATGAGAATGTTGAATTTTTTGCCGGGTTGTATGGACTGCGCGGCGCGGAGTTGCGCCAGCGGGTTGAAGAGGCGCTCGAGTTTGTCGGTTTAAGCGATAAGCGCAAAAGTTATCCGAAACATTTCTCAGGGGGAATGAAACGGAGGCTCAATATCGCCTGCGCTCTTGCCCATCGGCCGAAGCTCATCATTATGGACGAACCAACAGTCGGCATCGATCCGCAGTCGCGAAATTATATTTTGGCTTCGGTGAAAAAGCTCAATGAGATGGGATGCACGATCATTTATACAAGCCACTATATGGAGGAAGTGGAGGAGATTTGCACACGGATCGCCATCATTGATCATGGAAAGATCATCGCAGAGGGGACAAAGGAGCAGCTGGAAGCGATTATCACCGATACAAAAGATATTTGGCTGGAAATCAGGGGGATGGATCGGCTCAACAAGCAGCATCTTCAAGACATTCCCGGGGTCAAGGCGGTGCAATGTGAAGAAAATATGATCAAAATCAGTTCGGATATCAGTGTCAATAATTTAAACGAAATTGTGCAATGCCTGATCAATGACGGTGTCGAAATCCGTTCGCTTGAAGACAAATCACCGAACTTGGAAACGGTCTTTCTGGCGCTGACGGGGAGAAATTTGCGGGATTAGCTGTTTGGAGTGCCATCATGCGAGGGAGGTGCTTCTTTTGAATATTTTTCGCATTGCAGCCAAGGAAATCAAAAGCGATTTTCGTGATGTCCGGACGCTATTTTTTATGCTGCTGTTTCCGATCGTACTGATGTTCATCTTAGGAACAGCCCTTTCCAACACGTTTCACTGGACGATTTCCGTCGGTGATGTACACGTCTTGTACAACGATCAAAAAGCAGGGCCGTTGTCGCCGTATATTCAAACGATGATCCAAGCAGGGAAGAAAGCCCACATCGATTTTCAAAAGGCATCCGACCGGATAAAAGGAACGAAAGCGGTGCAGGAAGGAAAAGCGGATGGATACATCGAGATCGGCCCGCGTGGAGTGGAGTTGTACACCAATGAACGCAACAAGATCAAAGGAAGTCTTGTTGAGGGGGTGATGGCCGCGTTTGTCGGCCGATACGAGCTGGCGATGGCCGTTTCAGAGGTGAAGCCCGGTTTTGTTCCATCAAATAAAAGTGTGCATGATGAGTATATTCAAGAACGGTCGCTGCATTCCAAGCGCAAACCGGGAGCCATGGATTATTATGCGGTGGCGATGACAACGATGATTGCTTTATACAGCGCATTGCCGGGCAGTTCGTTGCTGCGGGGGGAGCGGACGCGGAAGACGGCTGATCGCCTTTTGGCTGCTCCTGTTCGCAAAAGCGAGATTTTTATTGGAAAGCTGACCGGGAACGTGGCGGCGAATTTTCTTTGTGTTGCGGTCGTCATGTTGTTCAGCCAATGGGTGTTTCATGCCGATTGGGGGCATCACGTAAGCCTCGTATGGTTGCTTATGTTGACCGAGGTGGTATTGGCCATCAGCTTTGGTCTAGGGATGAGCTATATGGCAAGGACGGAAGGAGCGGCGCGAACGATTGCGATGGTGATCATTCAGCTGTCTTCCTTTTTCGGCGGCGCTTATTTTCCGATCGATGAAACAGCATGGTATGCCCATTTGTCTCCGCTTTCTTGGATGAATGACACGATTTTCAAAATCGTGTATGCGAACGATTTGTCAAGCGTCGTTCCTACTATGCTGCTGAATATCGGTATAGCGGCGTTGTTTTTGATGATCGCTGTCGTGTCGATGGCGAGACGGGAGGGATTATAAGGTGAATGACGTCATCTGGTTGGTGAGATATACGTTAAAGCGAACGTTTCGTCGGAAAATCAATTTTTTGCTCTATTTCGGCACCCCTTTGGCCGCGATTCTGTTGTCCTTGTTTGCTTACGGAAGCTCCCCGGCCAAGGATGTGCGCATCGGGGTGGTCAATGAGGATCATGGGCGGATTTCCGATGATACGATCCGTTTTCTGAAAAGCCTTGATCATCTCTCCGTGAAAAGCGTGAAGTTATCAGCGGTGGACGACCAAATCACCTCGCAAAAGGTGGATGGCGTGCTGATTTTCCCCCAAGGGTTTTCCGAAAGCGTTCAGCACGGCCAGCCCCGGCCGATCGAACTTGTCTCGCTCAAGGGAGCGGAAATCACGATGTTCATCAAGTCGTACTTGCATGAATACATCGATCATTTGGCGACATTGGGGCGATTGGCCAATGGGGATCGCGATCTCTTTTGGAAGATGTATGAACGGTATCAACAAGCGCCGTTCCGCCTGTCCGTTCACTCGCTGTCCGACACAGCCAAACAAAAAGGGGTCACGTATCAAACGATCGGTTATTTGGTCATGATTATGTTGATGTCAGCGGGAAATTTGACGGAGATCATCATCAAAGAAAAAGAAGAGCGCACCTATTCCCGCTTATTGACGACGCCGATTCAGGCGAGAACGTATGTGTTATCGAATATCGTGGTGAATTTGTTGATGATGGCGGCACAAATCATCGTGACAATCGCGGCCATGAAGAACATCTTTCATATTGATCCTCATATTCCGATGTGGCAAATGGCCCTGGTGCTCCTGCTTTTCTCTTTATCCGCGATCGGCTTGTCTTTGATTACCGTGATGTTTGCGAACAGCTCTGCTTCCGCCGGGGCGCTGCAGCCATTGATTACCGTGCCGACATGTATGCTGGCCGGCTGTTTTTGGCCGGTCGAGCTGATGCCGAAATTTTTGCAAAAAGCGGCGTATTTTATACCGCAGCGGTGGGCGCTCGATTGTTTGGTAAAGCTGCAGGAGGGGCGCTCTTTCGGAAGTTTGTATTGGCATCTGTTGATTCTTCTCGCCTTTGCGCTGACCTTTTTCCTTCTGGCTGTTTACAAGTTCAGTCGAAGCCAACAGAGTGGACAGTTTGTATAATGCCTAGCGGTCTATGTTTTCTTGTATGGCTGTGTGGGGGGCTTTCATCATATCGAACAAGTCGATCAGCGGGAATGTCAGGTGCAGTCGTTTTTTTGACTGCGCCTTATTTGTTGGCCTTGGGGAAGTATCTATGGCATTTTGGAGTGCCACGCTTATGCTAACAGTGCCATATTCCGAAACGACGAAGGATGTGAAAGGAGAAGAAAGATGGTTAAAATTTTTCTCGATCCAGGTCACGGTGGGAACGATGCCGGCGCGGTCGGCAACGGGTTGTTGGAAAAAGACATTACGTTGTTTATCGCTCTCGAAATCAATCGTCTGTTGCAAAATGAGTATGAAGGAGTTTCCGTGCAGCTAAGCCGAACAAAAGATGAAACGGTGTCACTTGATGAGCGGACGGACCGTGCCAATCAATGGGGGGCGGATGTATACGTCGCGATTCACGTGAATGCTGGCGGCGGCACGGGGTATGAAGATTATATTTATAATCGGCTCGATGACGATTCGGCAACAGCCCGCATTCGTGATGCCATTCATGAAGAAGTCGTCAAAGCTACGGGATTTCGCGATCGTGGGAAAAAGAAAGCGAATTTTCATGTGCTGCGGGAGACCGCGATGCCAGCCGTGCTCACGGAGAACGGGTTTATTGACCGGGAAGAGGATGCAGAAAAACTGAATGACACCCAGTTTCTGCGAACGGTCGCACGAGGGCATGTAAACGGAATCGCGCGAGCATTTGGCCTGCAGAAAAAGCGAAAAACAGCATTAACGCGCGTGATTGTTGATGGGACGCAAGTCGTCGTTTTTGCCGAAAGGGAAAACGTGCTGCGCCAAGTGGAGCATTATTTAGGAAGAGCGAAGCGGATTGTGCTTGAGCAAGTCGAGGAATGACGGGAACGCTTGCCTAGTTTTCAGCTAGGCGAGCGTTTTTTCGTTCGTTCGTCCTAGTGGAAAGGCCGCCTCCTCCTTTGTCCAGCCGTCATATGAGTATAGCGAGAAACAAAGGAAGGGGGAAAAGACATGTTTGGCTATTCAATAGTGCAGTTAGCCCGCCGGCACGCGGGGCGGCTGGACCGTCCTCTCCGCCATGCGCTTGTCAATATGTACAAGCCGATGACACGCATGCCGTGCATTTTCCATCGTTGGGTGGAGCGATGGCTGAGGAAATGGCGGACGCTTTCCGTCTTGATTGAAGTCGAAAATGCTGAAGGGATGGAGGCAGTGGCCAAGGCGGAACGCGATCATTTCCGTATGAAAGTACGCCACCATTTTCGCCATGTTCCCTTCTACAGCGCACGGGTGACGCCGGCGGCGCTTGAGCAACTGCTTGAACATCCAAAAGTGAAGAAAGTGTATTTTAACCGTACGGTGAAAGCGTTATTAAACAACGCAGTGCCGTCGGCCAATGCGAAACGCGTGGCGGTCAACGGGACGGAGTTGAGTGGAAAGGGAGTGACGATCGCTATTGTCGACACGGGGATTTACCCGCACCCGGACTTGGAGGGGAGGATTGCTGCCTTTGTAGATTTCGTCAATGGGCGTACGACGCCATATGATGACAACGGACACGGTACGCACTGCGCTGGTGATGCCGCTGGGAACGGGCGCATGTCCGATGGGCTGTATGCTGGACCGGCGTACGAGGCAAACCTTATCGGCGTTAAGGTGCTCGACCGTTCAGGAAGCGGGACGCTGGAAACGATCATGCGCGGCATTGAATGGTGCATCGATTACAATGAAAGACATCCATCGAAACGAATCGATATTATTTCCTTATCGCTTGGAGGGGAGCCGCAGCCGTTTCCGATAGAAAATGATGATCCGCTCGTGCAAGTCGCGGAGCGGGCGTGGGAGCAGGGCATTGTCGTCTGTGCGGCGGCAGGGAATGAAGGGCCGAATTATGGGACGATTTCAAGCCCGGGCATTAGCGACCGCATCATTACCGTCGGTGCTCTTGACGATCATGATACGGCGGCAACGCGCGCCGACGATGAGGTGGCGTCGTTTTCGAGCCGAGGGCCGACCGAGTATGGGGTGACAAAACCGGATCTCGTCGTTCCCGGGGTCAACATTATATCGCTTCGCGCCCCGCGTTCATTTCTTGACAAGATGAATAAGCAAAGCCGGGTCGGTGACCATTATATATCGATGTCCGGTACATCGATGGCGACGCCGATTTGCGCCGGCATTGTCGCGTTGATGCTTCAGGCCAAACCAAATGCAACGCCGGATGAAATCAAGCAGGCGTTAAAAGACGGCGCCGATTTGTGGAAAGGGCGCGACCCGAACGTATATGGGGCGGGTTACGTGAATGCGAAGCGGGCCATTGAGCAACTGCTGCAGCGCTAGAAAAAAGAGGGAGGCGATCATTGATCGCTTCCCTCTTCACGGTTATTGTAATCATATTTTGACGGATCGACCGGCTTGAAGCCTTTCGGTGTATAGAACCGGAGCAAATCGCCGTAAACAACCTTATCCGACAGGTCGAGCTTCGTGCGGATGATTTGTTCGAGACGTTGAATCTCCGGCGTTTCTTCAAGCGGCTCGCCCGTTTTCGTATCATAGTACTTGCCGTTGACCGCTGTCACGGTTGGCGTTACGAAGTCACCGTTGCGGAACGGGATGATTTCTTGATGGTCCGGCGACAACAAGTCCGTTCCGAAGTGGACGTAATTTTTCGTGTCGATGCCAAGCAAATGCAGCAAAGTCGGCAACAAATCGATTTGGCCGCCAAACTCGTGAATGACGCCGCCTTTTATGCCCGGCACGTGGATGAACAGCGGCACCCGCTGCAATTGCGCATGTTCATACGGCGTAATTTCTTTTCCTAAAATTTGCGCCATGGCTTTGTTATGATTTTCCGAAATGCCGTAATGGTCGCCGTACAAAATGATGACCGAGCGGTCGTACAGACCGGATTTTTTCAAGTAATCAAAGAACTCTTTGACGGCCTCATCCAAGTAGCGGGCCGTTTGGAAGTAACGGTCGACCGAGTCGTCTCCCGTCGTTGCCGGCGGGATTGTGGCATCTTCCTCGCTGATCGGGTACGGGAAGTGGTTCGACAGTGTAATAAATTTCACATAGAACGGCTCTTTCAACGTTTCCAACAGCGGGATCGACTCCCGGAAGAACGGTTTGTCTTTCAACCCGTAGTTCAAGACGTCCTCGTCGTTCATATCATAGTAGCTGGCGTCAAAGAAATGATCGAACCCGAACGATTTGTAAATTTCATCGCGGTTCCAGAACGATTTGTAGTTGCCGTGGAAAACCGCGCTTGTGTAACCGTATTGGCGCAAAATGGCAGGAGCCGCATGGTACGTATTTTGCCCTTTCGTCGTGAAGACAGCCCCTTGCGGCAGGCCATAGAGCGAGTTTTCGAGCATAAACTCTGCGTCCGATGTTTTCCCTTGACCCGTTTGATGGAAGAAGTTATCGAAATAGAATGTGTTCGGATCGCGGGTGAGCGAGTTTAAGAACGGGGTGACTTCTTCACCGTTCAACTTATAGTTAATCACAAAGTTTTGCAGCGACTCTAAATGAATGTAAATGACGTTTTTCCCTTTCGCCACGCCGAAATATTTCGGGTTCGGTTTGGCATACGTCGCCTGCACATAGTTCAGCACAGTCGTGATGTCGCTTTTGTTTGCGAACGCCCGCTGCGTCGATGATTTCATGCTTTGGAATGCATCGTAAATCAAATAGTTGTACACGCCTAAATATTTGACGATATAGTTACGGTCGAACGTTCTTGTCAAGAGCTGCGGGCGGTCGGTCTCAGCGAGCGCCAAGTTGATGCTGAACATCAGAATGGCCGAAGCGAAAATGGCGCCTTTTTTGAATCGGCCGGCCTGCACTTCCGGGAGCGAGAATCGCTTCGAGAAAACGATCACCGCCAAAATGATCGTATCCAAGAAATAGAACACGTCATACCAGCGGAGCAACTCCCAAATGCTTCTGCCGAGATCGCCGAAGTTTTTCGTTTGCGTCAACGTCGGGAATGTAATAAAATCGCTGAAAAAACGATAATAAACGATATTGGCGTATAGAATGAACGATAAAACGAAATTAATAATAATGAGCCATTTGTACACACGCGTTTCCTTGGCCAACAGCGCCAACCCAAGGAAGAATACCGCCGAGCTGATCGGGTTGATGAACAATAAAAACTCCTGCATGGAGTTGCTGATGCCAAGGTTAAATTCCGCTAAATAGGCGGCGTACGTCTTCAACCAAAATAAGAGCACGGCAAAAATAAAAAAGCCAATGTATTGGTTAGGGAGAGAACGACATTTTTTCAACCATTTTTCCCAAATTGCCTTCACGTCCTCTTCTCCTCCTTTGCCTCGTATTCTTAACGATGCTTCTATGTTTATATCAACAGCCGTTGCCCACAGCAACAAACGTTTTATTCTTACATGATTTTACATCGGAACGTCTCCATGTCAAGTAGCATAATACGTCTGTTGCCAAAAGTCAATGGAATGTTTTTATGGGACTGGTGCAAGCCCCCTTCCGCGCTTCAATGCCTGTGTGGTCCCAGTCGGACTGCCATTTGCCATTCATATAGACGAACGGAGACGGAAAAGGTTTCAATGCATCCACATTCTTGAAGTCGGTGGCCATGCCCTTTATCCATTTTATTATGCAGAAAGAATGTTATGATGAAAATGGTTTAGAGTACCCGAACAAGCTTGTTTTTGGTATATTTTTTCTATGCATCATCCACAACTATAAAGAGGCGATTATGTGAGCGAGGGGGAAGGGATGGGGCTTTGAATACGAACCGTAAATTTTTCGATCCGCCGAAAGTATTAGTGTCCGGCTTTGCCTTGATTATTTTGGTTGGAGCTTTCTTGTTGATGCTGCCGACGGCGACCGTTGACGGAAAAGGACTTCCGTTTTTAGACGCCTTGTTTACGGCGACATCTGCTACGTGCGTGACCGGACTTGTTGTGGTTGATACGGGGACGACGTTCACGTTGTTCGGCCAGCTGGTCATTTTAGCGCTGATCCAAGTGGGCGGGCTTGGATTTATGACATTTGCTACGTTGTTTGCCTTTTTGCTCGGCAAGCGGATTTCCTTGAAAGAGCGGTTGTTGCTGCAAGAGGCGCTCAATCAGCTGAGCATCGAAGGGATTGTTCGGCTCGTGAAACGCATTCTCGTTTTTACCGTCGTCATTGAGGGCATCGGCGGATTGCTGTTGGCGATTCGTTTCTCGTTCGATATGCCGTTTTGGAAAGCCGTGTACTTTGGGTTCTTTCATGCGATTTCCAACTTTAACAACGCCGGCTTTGACTTGATGGGCGAGTTTCGCAGTTTGACCGGCTATGTGGAAGATCCGGTCGTGAGCCTTGTCGTGCCGATTTTAATTATACTGGGCGGCATCGGATTTATTGTCATGAATGAAGTGTATGAGTACCGGCAAACACGGCGGCTGTCTCTTCATACGAAGGTGGTGGTGATCACGACGGCATGGCTGGTGTTGGCCAGCATGGCGCTGATATTGCTGCTGGAGTGGAACAATCCGAAGACGATGGGGCCGCTGTCGCTCTCAGGCAAGTTTTTGTCCGCGTTTTACCAAGCGGTCACTCCGAGAACGGCGGGCTCGAATACGCTTAACATCCCGGATTTGACGCAACCGACGCTGTTTTTGATCGTGTTTCTCATGTTTGTCGGCGCTTCCCCGGGTTCGACGGGCGGAGGAATCAAAACAACGACCTTTACGACGTTGCTCGGCGCGGTTTGGTCGCAAATCCGCGGGAAAGAGGATGTCATTTTATTTCGGAAACGGATCGTGTACGATACGGTGTACAAGTCGCTGACCGTGACAATGAGCGGGCTGTTTATCGTCATGTTTGTGACGATGGTGCTGACGATCACCGAGCGCGGAAAAGACTTTCTCATGATTTTATTCGAAGCGACGTCGGCGTTTGGAACCGTCGGGCTGTCGATGGGACTGACTCCGGAGTTGTCTCCGCTCGGAAAGGTGATCATTGCCTTGACGATGTTTGCCGGCCGCGTCGGCCCGTTGACGATCGCGTACGCGGTCACGCTGCGCCGTCAGCCCGATCCGTTCCGCTATCCGAAAGGGAAAATGATGATTGGATGAGTGAAAAACAGAAAAATGTCGGGAGCGTGAGCGAAGGGGAAATAATAAAGAAAAAATAAGCCCAAAAGCCTAAAAACTCGCTGTTTTCCTCCTTTTTCAAGGTTGGCGGAGGGACAAGAAAAGGGGTAACATATGGAAGCAACAATCACTTGATTCGATGCGCTGAATCCGGCATGGAGCGGGGGACCCAATCGTTGCAACGCTCGTTGCTAGGGGTGAATCCGAAAGGACGGGCATCTCTCCAAGCCCGAACCCGACAGCTAACCTCGCAAGCGCTTTGGGGAGGGACGAGTATGGCTTTAGAACATTTGTAGCCGTTGAGTGCGTCCTCAGCGGTTTTTTCTTTTGAATCGATGAGTCAACTCTTATGCTTTTGGGAGGAACGGAAGCATGGCTTCGTTAAAACGTTTGTTGATTGGGAAACCGATGGAAACGAAACGGTTGAAGCATGAAAAATTACCCAAATGGAAGGCATTGGCCGTTTTTTCTTCCGATGCCCTGTCATCGGTGGCTTACGCGACGGAAGAAATTCTGCTTGTGCTTGCTTTATTAGGGACAAGCGTCTTTTTCTATTCGCTGCCGATCGCGGTGGCGATTTTAGTACTGCTGTTGTTAGTAACGTTGTCGTATCGGCAAATCATTTATGCGTTTCCATCTGGCGGCGGAGCGTATGTCGTTGCCCGCGACCACTTGGGGACGAAAATTAGTTTAGTGGCCGGGGCGGCGCTCATGATCGATTATATTTTGACGGTCGCTGTCAGCATCAGTTCCGGCGTCGCCGCGCTGACATCGGCGTTTCCGGGGTTGCTGCCGTGGAAAGTGGAGCTCGCTGTCGCCCTTGTCTTGTTTTTGATGGTGCTCAATTTGCGTGGCATTACCGAATCCGCAACAGTTTTCGCCTACCCGACGTATGTGTTCATTGGCTTCGTTCTCGTGATGATCGCTGTCGGCGGGTGGCAGTTGTGGCATGAAGGATGGCATGGGTTTACGATGCATGAGCATGCTTCCTCAGCTCACATGTTTGCGTCCGGTTACAGTTTGTTTATTTTGCTGCGCGCCTTTTCGTCGGGATGTTCGGCGATGACCGGGGTCGAAGCCATCAGCAACGGCGTGCCGGCGTTCCGGCCGGACAGTTCAAAAAACGCTGCCATTACGATGGGATGGATGTCCGCATTGCTTGGCGTGATGTTTTTAGGCATCACCGTGTTGGCGGCGGGATTCGGCGTTACTCCGACCGAGCATCAAACGGTCATTTCGCAAATCGGGCGTCATGTATTTGGGAATGGTCTTGTGTTTTACTTGTTTCAGCTGGCCACGATGGTCATTTTAGTGCTCGCGGCGAATACGAGTTTTGCCGGATTTCCGCAGCTGACGTCGATTATGGCGAAGGACGGTTTTTTGCCGAGAAGCTTGGCGGCCCGGGGCGATCGCCTCGTGTTTTCCAATGGCATCATGTTGTTGAGCGTGCTGGCGATCGTATTGATCATCGCGTTTCATGCCAAAACTCATTCGCTCATCCCGCTTTATGCGGTTGGCGTCTTTCTTTCCTTTACCATCGGTCAGAGCGGGTTGATTAAAAAATTATGGAAACGGGAAGAAGGACGGAAGTTCGGCGTGCTGCTCACCGTCGGAACGGGAGCGGTGGTCACCGGGATCGTCACGCTCGTCACGATGGTCGCTAAATTTACGCAAGGAGCGTGGATCGTTATCGTGGCGATTCCGTTGTTTGTCTGGATGTTCATCCGAATTCACGAGCATTACAAAAAACTTGGCGAGCAATTGCGGCTTGACGAACGGGAGTGGCAACAGCGCGAGAAACTGTTGAAACCAAAAGTCATTATTCCCATTTCCGGCGTCAGCAAAGTGGTCGCCCAATCCGTTCAGTACGCTCGCAGCATTTCCGACGACATTACGGCACTGTCGATTACTTTCGACGAAAAAGACGAACAAAAGCTGCGGCAAAAGTGGGAGAAGTTTTATCCGGACATTCCGTTGAAAGTCATCTATTCACCGTACCGAACCATTTTGTCGCCATTGTTAGAATACATCACGAAAGCGGAAAAAGAAGCAGACCGCGCGCCGGTGACGGTGCTCTTGCCGCAATTTATCGTGAAAAAATGGTGGCATACATTTTTGCATAACCAAACAGCCATCATCTTGCGCTTTTTCTTGATCATGAAAAAAGATGTTGTCATTGCGACGCTGCCGTATCATTTGCGGGAATAATGTCGAGAAAAGGGGAAACATTTCCCCGGAAATCGATGCGTGTCGAATGGCAAGAAAGTCCCCTCTCCGTACGGAATTGCATATTGTACGGCAGGGGGGATTCATATGTGGTTATGGGTGTCCATGATTTTGCTCGCTTTCAGCGTGAGCATGGACAGCTTGAGCGTAGGCATTACGTATGGAATGGGTGGTGTCCGTTTTTCCTGCTTTTCGTTGGCGCTTATTGCATGCATGTCTGGAATGATGGTGTTTGTGTCCATGAACATCGGCCGTCTGTTGGCGCTTGTTTTGCCGTTGCAAGTCGAGAGAGGGCTTGCTTCAGTCATTCTCATGGCGCTTGGCGGTTGGGCGATTTATAACGTCTATAAGCCAAAGGGAGACGGAAGCGATTCCTCTATGGAATGTGATGGAACAGGGGAGGCTAACCGATTCAGCGGCGCTGTTCAAGTATTGAAACGGCCTGAACTTGGGGATCTTGATCGTTCAGGCACGATCAGCCAAAAAGAAGCGTTGTTGATCGGGATCGCTTTGTCGATGGATTCATTTGGCGCCGGGATCAGTTCGTCGCTTTTGCATTTCCCGCCGCTTTCGTTTTCCCTGTTGGTTGGCGTATTTACTCTCATGTTCATCCGAGTCGGCTTATCGTTGGGGTACATGGTGTCGAAAACGGGAATCATGAAAAAGGCGACAATGCTGCCTGGGGTTGTGTTGATTGTCCTAGGGTTGATCAAATTATTTCGGTGACACCATTTTGGCGGCTCGTTCGTAATTCAAATGTGAAAATAGGTTGATGAAAAAGGAGAGAGGTCCGATGTGGAAAAAGTTTTTATCGAAATTCGGCATTGGCGCTGCCAAAGTGGATCTCGTGCTGCATCGCCCTCATGTGCGCCTTGGTGAAACGTTGGAAGGGGAATTTTTGCTGGAAGGTGGTTCGGTCGCCCAACACATTCGGAACCTAGATGTCGTATTGCAATTGGAGGTGCACGCGGAAGGAAAGGCATATCGCCGAACCGCAGCGGTGATCCCGGTCGCTTCCTCGTTTACGATTCAGCCCGGTGAGCGGAAAGTGCTCCCGTTTTCGTACGCACTGCCGCTCCATTTGCCGATCAGCCGCCCAACGGTCCGTTATACGTTCGTCACCCGGCTCGATATTGCCGATGGGGCGGATGCATATGACCAAGACGCCATTCACATTTTGCCGCCGACGGCCTTGGAGCAAGTGTTTTCCGCTTTGGCCGCCCTGGGATTCCGGGAGAAAGCGACATCCGGAAGCATTACGCCGCATGGCCAGGAATTTTCGTTCTTCCCGACGAGCGAATTTCAAGGGATCGTCCAAGAAGTCGAGTTTTTTGCCCTTGTCGAGGGAGAAGGGGTGCGTTTGTATATGGAGATCGACGTCCGCCACGGCTTTGGCGGGGAACGCGAAATGAAACGGGAGCTGTTGATCACTCACGAACAGCTTCGCGATTCGGCGACGGCAGCCCGTCTGCTTCGGGAAGCCATCGAAGAGGCGGTGTGGGCGGCCGGGGCGTTCGGCCAGCTGAGCGGGCATCCGTTGGCAACGCCGCATTCGCCTATTTATAGCCATCCAGTTGGCCATTATCCACCCGTCCATCATTCGCATCATGGCGGACATGGGTGGGCTGGCGCCATTGGAGGATTTGCGGCCGGGATGTTGGCGGGAATGGTGGCGGAAGAGTTGCTTGACGATGTGATCGATGATGTCGCTGACGGGTTGGACGTGGATGATTGGTTTGATGGCGGCGATGGATTTGATGGCGGGGATTGGCTGTAATGATGATATGGAAGGTGCTTCGCATTTCGCGAAGCGCTTTTTTGCTGATGCGGATGTCTTGTACAACGGTGACCGTTTCTCCTTAGTGGGCATATACAATAAATGGAAAAATAAAACAAGGAGGAAACAAAATGAATGATACGTACGGTCATCGCCATTTGGCTTGGCATGAAACGTTGGAGTTGCATGAACTGATCGCTTTTCAAGCAAACGGGCTCATAAAAATGAAAAAGGCGGTCGGCAAAATCGACTGTCCTGAATTAAAAGGATTGTACCTTGAGACGATTCGAGGGCTGGAAACGAATTTGCGCGAGCTGCTTGCCTTCATTCCGGCGGCACCTATGATGGAAGAAAGCCGCGACCATGATGATGGCGACCGCGCCTTGCACGCTGGCGACTTGCTTGGCTTTTCAAAAACGGCAGTGCGCAATTATGCTGCTGCCATTACCGAGGCGGCGACGCCGGTGCTGCGCAAAACGTTTGTCAAACATCTGCTTAAAGCCATTGACACGCACGAAAAAGCGTTCAACTATATGTATGAACGAAGTGATTATCCAGCGTACGATCTCGTCCAGCTCCTTCACAACGATGTTCGCAATGCGCAAAAGGCGTTGTCAATGGGATATGAACGATGATGATGGCGAGCCGCCCCCGCCTAACGGGGCGGCCTCTTTCCTTGCAGCGGGGAGGAGCGGATGGACCGACGGCGAATACATAAAAGCGGAGAAACAGCTAAGCCTAATGGAGCTAGAAGAGAGGAAAGATAAAAAACGAAGGAGGCGTCATCGGTGCGTTACTATATCGTTTTTGATATTGGCGGCACATATGTCAAACATGCCGTCATGAACGAGCATGGCGACTTTTTCGAAAAGGGGCGTTACCGTTCGGAGCGGCATGACTTTCATCAATTTCGCGATGACTTGCTTAACGTCGTCCGCCAGGCGCAGGCCAACTATCCACTTTCCGGCATTGCGATCAGTTCCGCAGGAAGCGTGGATAGCGACATCGGCGTCATCGGCGGAAGCAGCGCCTTGCCTTGTATTCACGGTCCCAACTTTAAAGACGTATTCGGCGGGGCGACGGGCCTGCCGGTGGAGATGGAAAATGACGCGAATTGCGCGGCGCTCGGTGAATTATGGAAAGGGGCGGGACGGGGCTGCCGCGACATCGCCTTTGTCATTGTCGGCACCGGCATTGGAGGGGCGATCGTGAAAGACGGACGCATCCATAAAGGGGCGCATTTGCACGGCGGGGAATTTGGCTATATGTTGATGGATGTCCGCTATGAGAACGGAAGGATCGAATGCAAAACATGGAGTGAACTGGCGGCGACAAGCGCGTTGATCCGGATGGCGGCTGAGGAAAAGGGGATGCCGGAGAGGGAGCTGGACGGAGAAAAAGTATTTGCGTTGGCAAAGGGCGGCGATGAAGCCGCGCAAAAGGCGATCGATCGATTTTACTTCTCCTTGGCGCAAGGCATTTTTAATTTGCAGTATGCGTACGATCCGGAAAAAATCATTGTCGGCGGGGGCATTAGCAGCCGTTCTGATTTCATCAGTGAAATCAACAAGCGGCTTTCTGCGCTGCTGTCGGTTGTTTCGATCGCGAAAGTCCGCCCCGTTGTGGAGGCGTGCCGCTTCAAAAACGATGCGAACTTGCTCGGCGCTTTGTACCACTACCTAGAACGGCGCGGGGAGCTGGGGGCAGGCCTATTTCCGCCCGCTGACTGATGACTGACGCTCTTCCCGGCATCACACCCATCCAAAAACGTGCGGGTAGTAGAAACGAATGATTTGTAGTACAATAGAGCAGGCACGGCCGAAGCAGGGTGTTATTTCGCCCGCCCGGCCCATATGTATAAAAAGGACGACCCCGCGCAGAAAGGATGGAACGAATGCACTGGATCGAGCTGTTGAAGGCGGTTATTTTAGGGATGGTCGAGGGGCTGACCGAGTTTGCCCCTGTGTCTTCGACCGGGCATATGATCATTGTGGACGATCTTTGGTTGAAATCGACCGAGTTTTTAGGCAAGTACGCGGCGAATACGTTTAAAGTCGTTATCCAGCTCGGCTCGATTTTGGCCGCTGTTGTGGTGTTTAAAGACCGATTTCTCGATTTGCTTGGTTTCCGCGGCCGCCATCCGGGCGGACATCCGCGGCTGACGCTTCTTCACGTCATCGTCGGCCTGCTTCCAGCCGGGGTGCTCGGCGTCTTGTTTGAAGATTACATCGATGAACATTTGTTTTCGACAAAAACGGTGCTGATCGGCCTTGTGCTCGGCGCGTTGCTTATGATCGCCGCCGACAAATTCGCCAAAAAAGCCGCGCGGACGCAGACGGTCGACCAAATTACGTACAAGCAGGCGTTTTTTGTTGGTTTGATGCAATGTTTATCCTTGTGGCCCGGCTTTTCCCGCTCCGGCTCGACGATTTCTGGCGGGGTGCTTGTCGGCATGAGCCATCGCGCCGCCGCCGATTTCACGTTCATTATGGCTGTTCCGATCATGGCTGGGGCGAGCGGGCTGTCGCTGTTGAAAAACTGGCAATACGTCACCACCGCCGATATTCCGTTTTTCATCGCCGGCTTTTTGAGCGCCTTTGTCTTCGCCTTGCTCGCGATTCGCTTTTTCCTTGAGCTCATCAACCGCATCCGCCTCGTGCCGTTTGCCGTGTATCGGATCGTGCTGGCCATTGTCATTTATTTCTTATACTTCTAGTCGTGCCGCCTGGCGGGGTTGTTCCGCCGGGCGGTTTTCTGGTTGGGGGAAGGAAATGGCAAACGAAAAAATTTGAATAAAAATAACCCGTAGTGCTAGCTGAGTGCTAAGACTGAGCCAGCATCACAATTCCAGTACAACATCAAGAAGATATCGATCTCTTGTGCGACCATGTGTTCCGTATCAACCGTTATCGGCTTGAGCCGGTGTAAAGGAGAGAAGGCTCGTTGTGTGGTGATGAAAACAAAACGAGGCGATGCCGAAAAACGGCCGTGGTTGGCCGCATCGGGCATCGCCTGTTTTTACCGGCGGGCGGTGTCTTGAATGATTGCAAGCAACGTTTGCAGCGGATCGCTTGCGCCGGCTTTCTCCATGTTTTTTCGGTAGCGGTCTTTGTTTTCGTATAGGCGGTGAATGGCGGCTTGCAGCGATTCGTTCGTCAAGTCCTCTTCCATCAGCACTTCCGCATAGCCGGCTTTTTCAAACGAACGGGCGTTAAGGATTTGGTCGCCGCGGCTTGCCGCTTTCGAGAGCGGGATGAGCAGCATCGGCTTGCGCAAGGAGAGCAGTTCGAAAATGGCGTTCGCCCCGGCGCGGGAGACGACGATGTCGGCTAAGGCGAGTAAGTGGGGCAGCTCTTCGTTGACGTATTCGAACTGTTTGTATCCTTTTTGGCCTGCGAGGCTTCGGTCGATGTTCCCTTTGCCGCAAATGTGGATGATGTCAAATTCGGCAAGAAGCGTCGATAGGTTGGCGCGCAAGGCGTCGTTAATTTTTTTCGAGCCTAAGCTGCCGCCCATCGCCAGCAAGACCGGTTTTTTTCCGTCGAACTGGCACATCTTCCTCCCTTGTTCGGCGTTGCCATCCTTCAACTCTTCGCGGACGACGGCGCCCACGTAGACAGCTTTATCGGCATTGACGTATTGCTTCGTTTCCGGGAAGGTGAGGCAGATTTTTGTCGCAAACGGCATGGCGATTTTGTTTGCAAGCCCGGGGGTTAAGTCAGATTCATGGATCACCGACGGCACACCGTTCAGCCAAGCGCCGAGAATGACGGGAACGGAGACGAATCCGCCTTTTGAGAAGACGACGTCCGGTTTTTCTTTTTGGATCAGGCGGTACGCCTGCCAAACGCCTTTCAGCACGTTGAATGGATCTTTAAAGTTTTTCCAGTCAAAATAGCGGCGCAGTTTTCCAGTCGAAACCGAATAGTACGGGACGCCGTCGATGCGGCCGATGATCTCCCGTTCAATCCCTTGATGAGATCCGATGTAAACGATATCCCATCCCAGCTCTTTCAATTTCGGGATGAGGGCGACGTTGACCATCACGTGGCCGGCTGTGCCGCCGCCGGTTAAGATGATTTTTTTTTCGCAATGCGGATCACCTGTCTTTTTTTTAATCGCTCGTGTATCGTTATGTATTATAGCAGATTCCACCTAGCTTCGGGAGGAAACCAAGCGGTGGCGTTTTTCGTATAGTAAGAAAACTGGACGGTCTGCATGAAATTTTCATGATTTTCTTTTCGATTTCTCATTTGTTTGTTATATGATAAAACACCTACATCGTGATGATCTCGAATATAGAAAATTCATTTTTCTATTTTCAGAGAGAAGAAATATTGGTAAAGTACAATCAAGAGGTGAATGCCATGTGGGCTTGGTTGTTCGTTTGTTTCATTGTGGGAATTGCCATTTATGGGATTGTACCGACGATCATCATTCGCAAAAAGCGGGTGCGTTTGTTTCGGGAGGGAACGGCATCCGATTGTCTGGCGCTGACGTTTGATGATGGCCCCGACCCGTATTATACGCCAAAGTTGCTTGATTTATTAAAGAAATATGGCGTGAAGGCGACGTTTTTCGTTGTCGGCCGCAAAGTCGAGCGCTATCCGGATATTGTGCGGCGGATGGCCGAAGAAGGCCATGAAATTGGGATTCATAATTACCGCCACATCAGCAATTGGCTGTTGCCGCCGCTTTGGTTGGATTGGGGGGTGCGCCGCGCCGCTAAGGCGATTGAGCGGGCGACGGGCCAACGCCCGGTGTATTACCGCCCGCCGTGGGGGCATTTTAACGCTTGGACGCCGATCGTGCAAAAGCGGTATACAACGGTGCTATGGTCGCATATTCTTGGCGATTGGAACGAAAAAATTGGTACAATGGAATTGTTCCACCGCTTGCGTTCGTCCATCCGCGGCGGGGCGGTGATTGTGCTTCATGACAATGGGGATGCGTTAGGTGCTGACAAACGCGCGCCAGAGCAAATGTTGTCAGCGCTCGAGCTGCTGTTTAAGGATGAAGCAGCGAAAAAGATGCGTTGGGTGACGATTACGGAACTGCGAAATGTGCAAACTAATACACAAATCTCGGCGATGTAGCGGGGGAGCTATGGATACAAGCGTATGGTTGCCGTATGTCCAGTCATATGGATATGTGATGCTGTTTTTCTTTTTGTTTTGCGGCATTGTCGGCATTCCGGCGCCGGAGGAAAGCTTGCTCTTTTTGGTCGGCGTGATGGTGGCCAAGGAGCAGTTGCTGCTTGGACCGTCGCTCGCTTCATGCTGGGGCGGGGCGATGGCCGGCATGGTGACGGCATACGGCGCCGGCCGGTGGTGGGGGGCGCCGTTTGTGCAAAAGTACGGCAAGTGCGTCGGAATTACGGCTGAACGTTGGGAGCGGGCTCGCCGCTGGTTTGGCCGCTATGGCAAATGGGGGATTTTGTTCGGCTGCTATGCTCCCGGGGTGCGGCAAATTTGCCCGTATATGGCGGGAGTGAGCCGGTTTCCGTTCGGGCCGTTTTTGTTGCTGTCGGCGCTTGGAACGGCAGGTTGGGCCGTTCCGTTGACCGCGGCGGGGCTTTGGCTCGGCCAGCGCATCCATATCCCCCTGATTTCTTTTCCGCT
>NZ_ATCO01000061.1:0-5819 GCF_000422025.1 Geobacillus sp. WSUCF1
CAACTTTTGGTGAAGAGCCATTCTTTTCTTATAAAAACATTAGATTGAGTCATTAATATGAGAACAGCACGGATCTAACAGTCCTATTCTTGCGCTTATGCCAGTCAAGAACCGCCTAGCATGTTCCCATTATGAAAGGAGAATGAACATGGAAGAGTATATGTTAGAAACCCGTCATATAAGCAAAGCGTTTGGGAAACAACTCGCGGTGGATGATGTATCCATAAAAGTCAAGAAACATACCATTTATGGATTGCTCGGGCCAAATGGAGCGGGAAAATCCACTCTTTTAAAAATGCTGACAGGGCTGTTGCGTCCCACAAAAGGGGAAATCGTCATCAACGGCCATCCTTGGAGCAGAAAAGTCCTGAAAGATATCGGCGCACTGATCGAATCCCCGGCTCTTTACGGCAATTTAACAGCCTATGAGAATTTACTCGTTCACGCCAAATTGCTTCATTTGCCCGACTCGCGAATCCAAGAAGTTTTGAACATCGTCGGCTTAGAAAATACGGGGAAAAAGAAAGCATCTCAATTTTCCCTTGGCATGAAGCAAAGGCTAGGAATTGCCAAAGCTCTTTTAAACCATCCAAAACTGCTCATTCTCGACGAACCGACAAATGGCTTGGACCCATTAGGCATCCAGGACTTGCGAACACTCATTAAATCGTTTGCCGAAAACGGGATCACCGTCATCCTATCGAGCCATATTTTGTCCGAAGTCAAACAATTAGCCGATTACATTGGCATTATTCAAAACGGAAAACTCAGGTACGAGGGGAAAATAGACGAGAGTCAAGATCTCGAAAAACTCTTCATCGATGTTGTGAACAAGCAATGAAGGAGGATGGGAGTCATGCTCAATATGTTCCAGTCAGAACACTTAAAATACAAGCGAACGTTTGCCAAAAAACTTATATTCATCGCTCCGCTTTTCTTTGTCCTGTATGCCATGATCACCATGCCAACCATGAATTCAACGCGCCATTATTTTGAATACACGGTATTTAATTGGTGGCCGTTGATTTTTGTTCCCATTGGAACGGCCTTGACTGCTTCCCTTTCAGTGTCAAGGGAGAAAAAGTCCGGAAACGATAAAGCGCTGCGTTGTCTCGACATTAGCATTGTGCGTCTATGGTGGAGCAAAATCGCCGTCATCGCCTATTATATGTTGCTCTCCACTATCGAGCTGATCGTCCTGCTTGTTTTATTGAAATGGTTTTTGCCCAACAGCCTCTCATCCGCTACTGTCGCGGTGTTTGCCAGCTTGGTCATTTGGATGAGTTCTTTATCCTATATCCCGATCGGATTATTTATCGCCGAGCGGTTCGGGATGGCAGCCTCGATCCTTGTCAGTGTCATCGGCCTCGCCTTAGGGGTCGTCATGGCTGCACAGCCTTACTGGCTGTTCATTCCATGGAGCTGGGGAATGAGGATGATGTGCCCGATCGTCGGGGTTCATCCGAACGGCGTTCCTTTGGAAAAAGGGAATTCGCTATTGGATCCTTCTGTCATTCCAATAGGCCTAACGACTGCCCTTGTCATGTTTCTGTTGCTATCTTTTCTGACCGCCGTTTGGTTTTCGCGAAAGGAAGTGCATTGACATGTCGTTTCTTCGCCTTCTGTCATCCGAATGGATCAAAACGAAACGCACAGCAGTTCGGATCATGGTCATCATCATACCAATCCTGTATCCGCTCTTTATGGTATGGTATTTTTCGCACTACCGACATTCCGTGTTTTGGCAGGTGAAAATCTACCAAGGTTTTTTCGAAGTGATGACCGTTTCCTTGCCGATCATCATCTCCTTGCTTACCGGACTGATGTCCTATCAAGAAGAAAAAGCAGGAAATTTCATGAACATCTTGGCCGGCCCTGTATCCAAAATCAAATGGTATGTTGGCAAACTCACGCTGCTCATCTTCATCGCATGCGCGGATATCTTGCTGGCGACGATGGTTATGCTCTTTGGAATGAAATACGTACTCAACGTCGCGCCCATTCATGATCACTTATTTTTGCAAGGAGCCATGCTCTCGATCGTGGGCTCACTGATCCTTTTTTCCTTGCATCTGTTCATCAGCCTTGCCTTTGGAATGGGAGCATCGATTGCCATCGGGAGCGGCGGATTTCTCATTTCCGCCCTTATTGGCGCAACGTCCTTAGGCGATCATATATGGAGCTATGTTCCTTGGGCTTGGGGTGTTCGCCTCTCACAATTTCCGATTTTGATGATGCCCGAAGTAAAGCAAGCATTGGGGGCGCAGTTGTTCAATTCCTATTCGCTATCATTGTGGGAAGGGATGGCCTATGCCCTTCTAGGCTTTATCATCGTGACCATCATCGGTTCAGTCTGGTTTCATCGTTGGGAAGGAAATAAACCACATGAATGAACCCCCGTGGTTCTCTTTCAATGGGATGTTCAAAAAGGAGGGGCCGAAAAGCCTTGATAAATCAACATTTCTAGAGGGAGGTTTTAGAGTGGCGATGAAAAACTTCCTCTTACCCCTCATGTTGATCGGGATCCTCTTTATAGGAGGTTGTTCACTTGTCAGCGACTTAAAAAAGACAGCAACAAAAAATATGGAGATCGATCGGAAATTGCCAAAATATGAGTTGAACAAAGACAATTTGCAAGAAATTCACTATCAAGACCGAACGTACATCATTCAGGCAGCAAAAGTAGATCGACATCAATT
Source organism: Geobacillus sp. WSUCF1 (assembly GCF_000422025.1). NCBI lineage: Bacteria > Bacillati > Bacillota > Bacilli > Caryophanales > Anoxybacillaceae > Geobacillus > Geobacillus sp. WSUCF1. The sequence continues at coordinate 2,700 of NZ_ATCO01000061.1, forward strand.
GCACAAACCAATCGGGAAAGTAGCGGAGACGATCACCATCAATGAGCATCATCAAATTTTGAGCAAAAAAGAACTGCGAAAGATTGAAATCATTCCCGATCAAAAAGACGAAAAACGAACTCACTTAAACTTCGGATGGGTTTACAGCATCAAAGGTGTAAATCCGGACGAAGAAGTGGCTGTTACGGTGAACCACCAATTTCTCATTGCGAAAAGAAAATAGAGGCTCAGAGATGGGCTAGGGAAATCGGAATCTCCCTAGCCGCCTTCCGTTCTCTACAACAGCGGAAAAGCCATGAGATGGAATGATCAATCAGCCAGCTCCTGAATATAAAATTCAACGGTCGCGCCGCCTTTTTCGTTGTTGTATGCCCAAATTTCACCGCCATGATGATTGACAATTCGTTTGGCAATATACAGCCCTAATCCAACATGATGTTTATACTGCTGATCTTGGTAAAAAGGCTGGAACAACAACGACGTATCGCTTTCTTTAAACCCCGTTCCAGTATCGGAACAGCGAAAATAGATTTTACGCTCATCCCCCTCTTTTTCATCATGCACTTCCAACTTGATTTCTCCGCTTTTGGTAAACCGCAAGCTATTGTATAAAATATTGTCCAACACTCTCATTAACATCGCTTCATCAAGTATGTAAGATGATTTTTGCAAATTCACATCAAAGCAAATATTTATCGATTTTTGATGGTAAACCATTGTTGTGATCTCTCGTTTTTTCTCCTCAAGGATTTGCCTTACATCCACTTCTTTTCCATTCAATGAGAAGTGGTCATTCTCCACTTTATAGAGCAACGACAAATTATCTGTCAACATGGTCATCTTCCCACAGTTTTTGCGAATAATCTCTAAATGGGGAGTGACATCAAAGTGGTCCAACTTTCGCAAGTCTTGAATCAAATCAATTTGTCCTTGGATGACCGTCAACGGGGTTCGGATATCATGCGCGATCGATGATACCATCATTCTCCGTTCGTCATCGGTCTTGGCTAAACGTTCCACCATTTCTTTCAGCGCACTGATCATGGTATTAAAGGAATCCTGGATTTTCATAAATTCTTTTCTTTTCAACCCTGAGACTTGAAAATCAAAATCCCCGCTTGCAATGTGATCAGAAGCCTGAAGCAGCAACCTGACATTATGAAACAATGATTTGTACAGCCTTGATGTAAAGAAAATCAAATAGACAATAAAAAAGATCAACGGAGAAATAAGGAGCAAAGCATAAATCAACACGGCTCCGAAGCGATTTTGATTGTTAATGATAAACCCGAAAGGCGCTTTCAACACATACACCGCCTGAATGGCGTTATCATGTTGAACGGGAATGAACCGATACACATAGCTTCCTTTTACAATCTCACGGTTGATCACTTTGCTCATATCCACTTGACCGTCTACAATTCCGCGATCGCCATACAGATGCTTGCCGCTGATGTCTACAACTTCTCCTTTTATCTTTTCGCTGTAACGATGGATGGGAATGAGTCTCCCCTTGAAAATAGCTTCTTCGTTTTCTTTCACCTTTTTCTCAATCAAATCCAAATCTTTCACGAAATAATTGGTCGGTTTCACCACATGGTTGGTGGTTAATGTCATAATCAAATAGATGATGCATATATAAGTAAAGGCCGAAGTAATCGCCGTTGCCAGCACAACTTTCACAACTAACAAATAAAAATCTCGTTTAATCGTTTTATTGTTTTTCATCGGTCACATCCCATTTATAACCGAGCCCATATAATGTTTGAATATAAGAGGTGTCTGGATCGACGGCCTTGATTTTCTTTCGAATATTTTTAATGCTTTCTGCACCGTGTCTAACTGGCTTTCAGAGTCAATCCCCCATACTCGTTCAAATATTCGTTCTTTCGAGAAAACGATCTTTTGGTTCAGCATCAACAACTTCACAATCTCATATTCTTTTTTTGTGAACGGCAATTTCTTTCCTTTACAAAAGACCTCATTAGCCAAAAGATCAATCGTCATATTTTTAGAACTCAAAAGATATCTCTCGTTCGAACGAATCCGTTCCTCCCTTCTTAAATGGCAATCAATTCTCGCCTTTAACTCCTTTAAGCTGAATGGTTTAGTGATGTAATCATCTCCACCGATCGCCAAAGCTTGAACCTTATCTTCCTCCAGCGTCTTTGCGCTGACAAAAACAATAGGGACATCGACGCGGTCACGAATCAAGCGACACAACTCCATTCCGTCAATTCCTTCCATCATGATATCCAACACAATCAAGTCAAAATCGTTGTTCATCATCTTCAACGCTTCTACACCGCTATGAACCGTTTCTACCTGATAATGATGAAGCTCCAAATATTGCTTGATTGTGCAGCAAATATCTTCATCATCATCAACAAGCAAAATCTTCTTTTTGTTCATGTTTTGATCCCCCCATACAGTTGAATAACAAACTGATTTCATCCCCTATATCCTGAATCTCATGTCACCGATGCCTTGTTGATAGAGACATTTTCACATTCAAAATAGATTAAAATCATAAGATTTTTCTAATGTTTCGGTATGTACCTTTTGGAGAAGATCGTACCGAACTCTCTCAAAGCATGTCATGCTCTCTGTTGAAGGAAGAAATCAGCAAATCGGGCTATTTTGGTGCATGTGAAAACACGGGAACCCCCCATACCCGTCAAGTTAGCGGTATAAAATTTTTAAGACGATACTCGTGTTCATCCCCGCAGTGAATGATGGGGATCACATCCATTATTGGGCATACCAAATCCCCCTCCAGAAGAGGGGTATTTGGTATTTATATCCATATCTAATTCTACCATATCTCTAATTTCGTTACGATATCTGATGCCGTTTCTTCCCCTTTCCTTCGACCTTTCTTGGCATGTTTTCGCAACAGGGAAAGGAGAGAGAAAAGGTTGATTTCCGCCATATGCGAACGCAAAAGCAACTGATGCCAATACGACTGGAGAAGATCGAGCGCTTTCCGTTCACTGATTTGAATGTCTTCCTTTTGATGCCAATACATCCGAGCTTGAAACAGAAACGTCTGGGTGGCCACAATGGCAATCAACGTCCCGTATAAATGGCATTCGACACATTCTTTTTTCATCTCCTTGA
>NZ_ATCO01000062.1:0-24567 GCF_000422025.1 Geobacillus sp. WSUCF1
ATCCTGAGCGAATTTGGCTTGATACGGACGGCGAAGGGGAAATGTGGATGCCGCGCTTTCGCCTTGCGTCGCCGGAAGCGGAGATGTGCGGCATTGAGCGCAGCCGCTGGCGCGAGCAAGCCGTTCGCGACGTGTTCGCCGGCTTGTTCGCTCCGCTCATCGCTCGGTTGCGGCGTCTGACGCGCGTATCGCCGCTCGTCTTATGGGAAAATGTCGCGATTTACGTGTATTGGGTATATGAACGTTGGCTTGAGGATGAGTCGCTTGCCCCGGTCGCCGACCGGCTGCGCGATGATTTTTATTTCCTTGTTTATGACGCAGACGGCCGCCTGTTTGGCCAAAAAGACAATCCGCTCCGTCGCTTTTGGAAAGGCGCGAGCGGCATGCAGCGGACGACGTGCTGCCTGTACGTGAAAACAAATGGGGGAACGTGCTGTCAAACGTGTCCCATTCGCGCCCGCCAACGGCAAACCGGGTGACCGGAAGGCCGCCGGCGGGCAGTTCCATATTTTTGACAAAATGTTTGCGAAATTTGTTGATTTTTGTCGTGATTTTCGTGAAAATGGAAGTGTGGACATCGCTTATTTTGGTGAAACGGCGAGGTAGCTTGCATGGACAAATATACGGCCTTTTTTCATCACTTCACAGAAGCAGTGGTCATCTTGAATTTGCAAGGCGTGATCATTTACAACAATCCGGCTTTTGCCGGCTTGGCGCTGAGTGAAGAAGAACAGAGGACGCTGTCCGTCGAAGGACGGGCGTTGGTTGAACGGGTGAAACAGCGCCCGGCTGCCTTTCGCTGGGAGTTGCTTGACGGCTTATTGGTTGCGGGCGTGTCGCCGATCATCGGTGAAAACGGACAGACGGCCGCTGTCCTATGCGTTCTTCGCCGCCAAGCGGAGGAGCGCGGCCTGCAAGCGCGGCTTGCCGAAGCGGAACGGCGTCTGCAGCTGATTGTTGAGCATTCGAACGATTACGTGTTGATTTTTTCTCCTAATCGTGAATTGTCATACATTCCGCCGTCATGGAAGCGAAAAACAAACAAGCGTCTTCCAGTGTCATACGAAGAGGTGCTGACGTTTGTCCACCCTGATGACGCCCCGGTCGTGGCACAAAAATTGGCTGAGCTGTACGATACATACGAGACGCAATCCGCCGAATTTCGCAAGCAAGGCGAGAAAGGCGAATGGGTTTGGATGGAGGCGCAAGGGAAGGCGATCATCGATGAAGCGGGGACGCTCGATTGCGTCATTGTGACCGTGAAAAACATCAGCGAGCGGAAGCGGTACGAAGAAAAGCTCCGTCAGCTTGCTTACTTCGATTCGCTCACGGGCATCGCCAACCGCAGCTATTTCGAGCGGCATATTCATAAGCTGATCGCGAGTCAGACGCCGTTTGCTCTTTGTTATTTGGATTTTGACAAATTCAAATGGATCAACGATCATTTTTCCCATCAAGCCGGCGATTACTTTTTGCGCGAGGCGGTCAAGCGCGTCGAGCGGGCGTTGCGTCCCGGCGACTTTTTTGCCCGCATCGGCGGTGATGAGTTTGTTCTCTTGTTGCCGAACATCACGAAAACGGAGATGACCGCCTTGGCGGAGCGGCTTGTCAGTTCGTTTCACGAGCCGTTTTATTACGAAAAACAGCTCATCCAATCGACCTTATCGATCGGCATCGCTTTTTTCCCGAAAGACAGCGATCGGATCGAGCAAGTGATGAAATACGCTGATCAAGCGCTGTACGAAGTGAAAGAGCGGGGGCGGAACGGCTATGCCTTTTACCGCCCGACCGAGCATCGGCAGGCGGTGATTGAGCAAGATTTGCCGTTTGCTATTATGCGCGGGCAGTTGTATTTATGCTATCAGCCGAAAGTGCAGCTCGCGAAAGGAAAGGCGATGGGGGTTGAGGCGCTGTTGCGCTGGCGCCACCCGGCGCTTGGCGACATTCCGCCGCTCGATTTCATTCCGTTGGCGGAGGAAAGCGGGTTTATTTTTGAAATTACATTATGGGTGTTGGAACTGGCGTGCCGCCAAGTGAAAGAATGGGAAAGAAAATTTCCCGGACTGAAGTTAGCGGTTAATTTATCGCCGTTTTTGCTCAACCGCCCCGAACTTGTCGAGCATGTGAAGCGCATTTTGCGCGAGACGGGGCTTGCGCCTAACCGGCTCATTTTGGAAGTGACGGAGAGTGGATTGATGGAAAACATTGAGACCGGCAGGCACATTTTAACCGAACTGCAGCGACTTGGCGTACAGGCGGCGATCGATGACTTTGGAACCGGTTTTTCATCATTGGCTTACATCCGCAATTTGCCGGTGTCGCTGTTGAAAATCGACCGCAGTTTTATTCAAGGCATTGCGGAAAACTCGAAAGATGCCACGATTGTCGATACGATCATTCATTTAGCCAAAAGTTTGGATATTGAAGTGTTGGCGGAGGGAGTCGAGACGGAGTCACAAGTGGCGCTTCTTTCGCAAATGCATTGCGACTATGCGCAAGGATTTTATTTCAGCCGTTCGCTTGAAGCGGAAAAGCTGCAACAATGGCTGGAAGAACACAACCGCAACGCTTGCGGCGAACCGCCGGCGTAGCCGATCTTTTCCGTTCATTCTTTTCCTCGTTTTGCCGCACACTAACATTGAGCATGGGCAAAGAGGAGGAAACGAAGATGGAATTTGCGCCAAGAAGCGTTGTGATCGAGGAGTTCATCGACACGCTCGAGCCGATGATGGAAGCCTATGGACTCGACCAAGTCGGCATTTTTGAAGAGCATGGTGAAGGCAATCGCTATTATGTCGGCTATACGATCAACAAAGACGATGAGATGATCACCATTCACATGCCGTTTGTAAAAAACGAACGCGGTGAACTGGCGCTTGAGAAGCAGGAATGGACCGTTCGAAAAGACGGTCGGGAGAAAAAAGGCTTTCATTCGCTGCAAGAGGCGATAGAAGAAGTGATTCATTCATGACAAGCGGCCGGGCTCGGCCGCTTTTTCGCCATCGAAAGGGAGAGGAGCATGATTGCGGAACTTCACATAACAGACGACGAAACGGCTGCTGCGGTGCTGCACCTACAACGGCGCGCGTATACGATCGAGGCGCAGCTCATCGGCAGCAAGGCGCTCCCGCCGCTTCGCGATACGATCGCTTCTCTGCAACGATGCGGCGAGCGCTTTTTCGGCTATTGTCAAGGCGGGCGTCTCGTTGGGGCGATCGCCTATGAGCGAAGCGGCCCGACGCTTCACCTTTGCCGGCTGATGGTCGATCCAGATTGTTTCCGCCAAGGGATCGCCAGTGCGTTGCTTGCCTTTGTCATCAAGCAAGAGCCATCGGCATGCGAAATGGTTGTAACGACCGGCAGCGGCAACACGCCGGCCATTCGTTTTTACAAACGTCATGGGTTTCAAGTGATTGAGGAGAGGGAGACGCCGGAAGGAATCAGACTGACAAAGCTTGTGAAAAGGAATATCAAAAGCTGAACATTACTTGTGTCGAGGCGCTAGGTCCGGCGGCCGCGTTGCCAACGGCATTCAAGCGGCAGTGGAAACGGACAATAGCGAATCGGCTGCACTTCGTCTGTAGTAGATTGATAGAGGGGAGACGTACGGAAGGATATGACGACAACATTGTATTTAACAAGACATGGGGAAACAAAGTGGAACGTCGAAAAGCGGATGCAAGGCTGGCAAGACTCGCCGCTCACGGAAAAAGGGCGGCAAGACGCCATGCGGCTTGGAAAGCGGCTTGAAGCGGTGGAATTGGCTGCGATTTACACAAGCACAAGCGGCCGGGCGCTTGAGACGGCGGAGATTGTCCGCGGCGGGCGGCTCATTCCGATCTATCAAGACGAGCGGCTGCGCGAGATTCATCTTGGCGATTGGGAAGGAAAGACGCATGACGAGATTCGGCAAATGGATCCGACTGGGTTCGATCATTTTTGGAACGCGCCCCATCTGTACGCTCCAAGGCGAGGCGAGCGGTTTTGCGACGTGCAGCAGCGGGCGCTTGAAGCGGTGCGGCGCATCATCGAGCGGCACGAGGGAGAAACGGTGTTAATCGTCACTCACGGCGTCGTGCTGAAAACGCTTGTCACAGCCTTCAAAGGCGCGCCGCTTGAGCAACTTTGGGCGCCGCCGTATATGTACGGCACGAGCGTGACGATTGTGGAGGTGAATGCGGACGTGTTTCGCCTGGTTGTGGAAGGCGATGTTTCCCATCTAGAAGAAGTCAAGGAAGTATAGATAGGGAAGAAGGATGGAGAATTGGAGGCGGCGCTGTTTCTTCGGTTCATCGCCATAATATGCGCTTGGCCAATCGGATCGGTTTCTTGCGCCATCATGCAACCTCATTCATGATTCAAGAAATGGATGAAAGACATGAGTGGGCGCCTTCCAGTACAACGTTTGGTGAAGAACTGCTTTTTCTTATCAAGTCTAGTTGTCCAAAAAAACAGCCCCGTTTCCCTCGATCGGGAAGCGGGGCTGCGCCGTTTATACGAGCCCGAGCCATCTCGCCAGCTGTGCGGTCGTAAAGGTGACCGCAATGGCAATCGCTGTCGGCAAGGCAAAGGCGACGAACGTCCATTTTGCGCTTTTCGTTTCTTTGTAAATGTTGACGAGCGTCGTGCCGCATGGGTAGTGAAGCAGGGAAAACAGCATCATATTGAGGGCGGTGAGCCACGTCCAGCTGTGGTCGAGCAAAAGTTGTTTAAGAGAATGCAGACCATCGGCTTCGATGAGCGCCCCCGCGGATAAATAGCCCATCAGCAAAATCGGCACGACAATTTCATTGGCTGGCAAGCCTAAAATGAACGCCATCAAAATGTAGCCATCCAATCCCAATGCTTTGGCAAATGGGTCAAGCCAGTCGCTAAATACGCCAGCACGGTCGTATCTCCCACGTGAACGTTGCCGAGCACCCATGTCAGAATGCCGGCCGGCGCCGCAACCGTTACCGCCCGTTTCAGCACATAGAGTGATTTGTCGAGGGTGGCCCGGATGATCGTCTCCATGATTTTCGGGCGTCGGTACGGCGGCAGCTCCAGCGTGTAATGGGTCGGAATGCCGCGCAAGGCCGTCTTGGATAAGACCCATGAAACGGTCAACGTGACGACGATGCCAAACAACACCATGGCGACGACCACACCTGCTGTCACGAACGTGTTCCATCCGCCTGTATAGCCGGCTGCCATAAATAAGGAGGAAAGCAGGATCAGCGTTGGCCAACGTCCATTGCAGGGGACGAAGTTGTTGGTCAAAATGGCCAGCATTCGTTCGCGCGGTGATTCGATAATGCGCGTCGACATGATGGCCGCCGCGTTGCAGCCGAAGCCCATGGCCATCGTCAGTGATTGTTTGCCATGCGCTCCCGCTTTTTGAAACAAGCGATCCATGTTAAAGGCGACACGCGGCAAGTAGCCATAATTTTCGAGCAACGCGAATACGGGAAAGAAAATCGCCATCGGCGGCAGCATCACGCTGACGACCCAAGCCGTGCCGCGGTATAGGCCAAGTACAATGAGGCCGTGCAACCAGTCGGGGGCGTGAATCGCTTGAAAGGCCATGGTGAGATACGTTTCGATCGTTCCGAACAAGCGGGCGAGCGAATCGGAAAATACGTTGGCGCCGGCGATCGTCATGTAAAGGACAGCGGCGAGAAGCGCCAGCATAATTGGAAATCCCCACCGCTTCGACGTGACGATCCGGTCAATTTGTTCCGTTCGATCGCGTTTTGCGACCGCTGTATGCGTGACACATTCTTGAGAAAGCGCAGCTGACGTTTGGAAAATGGCAGAAACGATCTGTTCACGCGTGTCAGCCGGTGCTAATGACTTGGCTTCGTTCATTAGCTGGTCAAACTGATTTGACAGATCCGCAGCAGGCATACGCGTTCCCCTCCTTGATCAATGGTTGCGGCGGTTGTTTCAGCGCTTGAAGCAGCGATGTATCGCCGTCAAGGAGACGAAGAGCGATCCAGCGAGCAGGATACGTGTCTCCCATTACGTCTTTCACGAGTGGAAGAAGTTTGGCAATGCCTCGTTCGATTTCCGGGCTGTACCGGATGGAAAGCGGGTTGGTGTTGATGCGGCCATGCGCCATGGCATCCACTGTATCAAGCAGTGCATCGATTCCTTCCCGGTTGCGGGCCGAGATCGGCACGACCGGCACGCCGAGTTTGGCAGCCAATTTTTTTGTATTGATATGAATGCCTTTCTTTTTCGCTTCATCCATCAAATTGATAGCGATAATGACGCGGTCGGTCATTTCCAATACTTGAAGCGCTAGATTCAAGTTGCGTTCTAATGCCGTAGCGTCGACCACAACGATCGTAACGTCAGGACGTTGAAACAGGAGAAAATCCCGCGCCACCTCTTCATCGGCTGAATTGGAATAGAGCGAATACGTTCCCGGCAAGTCGACGATCCGGTACAATGTGCCGCGGTGGCGGCATTCTCCTTCGGCATGAGTGACCGTTTTCCCGGGCCAGTTGCCGGTATGTTGGCGCAGGCCCGTTAAGACGTTGAACAACGTGCTTTTGCCGGTGTTCGGATTTCCCATTAAGGCAACGGTATATGTTTTATCCATCATGATCAATCGTCTCCCCGTAAATATAGTCGCTTTCTTCTTTCCTTAATGCGATCGTCGTGCCACAAACGCGATAGGCGGTCGGGTCGCCAAGCGGGCTTCTTTGTCCAACCTTCACTTCCCCGCCGGGTACAAATCCCAAATCAAGCAACCGCCTTTTTAACACAGGATCAGGAACATCAACCTTTTCGATGCGAAATCGATCGCCCGGTTTCGTATCGGAGAGGCGGCAACGTTTTCCTTGTGCCATAAAAGTTTCCCTCCGGTTAATATTTTTTACTAAAGACATTTTTTTTGCTTAGACCAACTTTTGAATTTATCATATTCCAGTTGCCTCGCTGTTGTCAACAAATTTGTTTCATCTTTTTCTGACAGAGTTGTCGAACCAACAACTATTCAAAACAGTAGGAAATCATGTTATCATATGAATAGTCTGAACAAATTATCGGCAGAAAGGCGGTGACGGCGTCCATTGACGCACGATGAAATGAAAGCGATTACGGAAGGGACGATTCTTTGGCAGCCGACGGAGGAACAAATCAAGAGCTCCAACCTTCATCGATATATGGATTGGTTGAGAGAACATAAAGGGCTCTCCTTCTCTTCATACCGCGAGCTGTGGACATGGTCGGTCGACGAGCTTGAGTCATTTTGGGAAACGGTTTGGGAATATTGTGGTGTTCAGGCGGCAACGCCGTATGAGTGTGTGCTGCGGGAGCGGAAGATGCCAGGGGCGGAGTGGTTTCCAGGCGCTAGGCTCAACTATGCGAAACATATTTTCCGGCATGCGCGCGCCGACCGCCCGGCCATCATTTTCCGCTCGGAACGCGTGCCGTACCGGGAAGTGTCATGGCAGGAGCTCGGCGAAAAAACGGCGGCGATCGCCAAAGCATTGCGAGCGATGGGAGTGAAGCGCGGCGACCGCGTCGTCGCTTATATGCCGAATATCCCCGAGACGGTGATGGCGTTTTTGGCGTGCGCCTCGATCGGCGCCATTTGGTCAAGCTGCTCGCCGGATTTTGGCGCTGGCAGCGTCATTGACCGGTTCGCGCAAATCGAGCCGACTGTCTTGTTTGCCGTCGACGGCTGCCAATACAACGGCAAAGAATTTGACAAAATGCCGGTTGTATCCGAATTGCGCGCCAAATTGCCGTCATTGAAAAAGACGGTGCTGCTTCCGTATTGGCGCGGGCAGATGGAAGCACCGGATGAGGGCGTCGTGCTGTGGGATGATGTCGTGGCGGACAAGGCGGAGCTCGTCTATGAAGACGTTCCGTTTGACCATCCGCTTTGGATTTTGTATTCTTCGGGAACGACCGGTTTGCCGAAGCCGATCGTCCAGGGGCATGGCGGCATTTTGCTTGAACATTTGAAAGCATTGACGATTTCCGAAAACTTGACGAAAGACAGCACGTTTTTCTGGTTTACGACGACTGGATGGATGATGTGGAACTTTTTGATCGGCGGACTGCTGGCCGGGTCGACCATCGTGCTCTATGACGGCAGCCCGACGTATCCAGATGGCAACGTCTTATGGGATTTGGCCGAAAAGGCGGGCATCACCCATTTTGGCACAAGCGCGGCGTTTATCAACATCTGCATGAAGCTCGGCCTGAAGCCGAAAGAGCAATATGACTTGTCAAAGCTCGAGGCCGTGCTCTCGACCGGTTCGCCGCTCACGGTCGAAGGGTTCGCATGGGTGTATGAAAACGTCAAGGACGATATTTGTCTAGCGTCATGCAGCGGGGGAACGGATGTGTGCACCGCGTTTGTCGTCGGCTCCCCCATTTTGCCGGTGCGCGCCGGCGTCCTCTCGTGCCGCGCGTTGGGCGCCGATGTGCAGGCATTTGACGAAAACGGTCGGCCGCTTGTCAATGAAGTCGGCGAACTTGTCATCACAAAACCAATGCCATCGATGCCGCTCTTTTTCTGGAACGACCCGGACGGCGAACGGTATCGGAACAGCTATTTTGACACGTACCCGGGCGTCTGGAAGCACGGCGACTGGATTAAAATTGACGAACAAGGGGGATGCGTCATTTACGGACGCTCCGACTCGACGATCAACCGAGCCGGCGTCCGCATGGGCACGAGCGAAATTTACCGTGCGGTCGAAGCGGTCGACGGGGTGCTCGAGAGTCTTGTGGTTGACTTGGAAATGATGGGCAAGCAATCGTTCATGCCGCTGTTTGTCGTCCTCAAGCCGGGCGTGGCGCTCGATGACGAGCTGAAAGAACGCATCCGCCAATCGATTCGGCAACACGTCTCGCCGCGCTTTGTTCCAGATGAAATTTACGAGGTGAAGCAAATTCCGAAAACGCTAAACGGAAAGAAAATGGAGATTCCGATCCGCAAGCTGCTCTTAGGCTTCCCGCTCGAAAAGGCAGTCAACCCGGGCTCAATGGCCAATCCAGAGGCGCTCGACTTTTTCCTCGAGCTGGCGAAGACACTGGCGGCAAAGACACAGATAAGCTGAAGTCCCTTTTTGGAAGCGTGCGAAAGGTTGTTATTAAGTGGTGACGCTTAATAACAACCTTTCTATGTCTAAGACACTCCTTGGCTCATAAGATAAGCCATTGATGTTGCCGGAAGACTTTCTTGAGAGGACGCAAAAATGTAATGCATCAATATTTCTAGGAGGAGGCAAGCACCATGGACGAAAACAAGCGGCAAAAACTGATGAAAAAAATTGAAAATCATTTGCGGACAACAGCGCGGAAACTGGTGAAGTTTAATACGGAAGGGGAAGCGCTGCAATACTTGGTGAACTCATTTGGTGAGGAACTAGAGTGCGACTTGATTGCGATTGTGCTAAAGGAAGGAGACCATGTTGTTCCGACGTTATATCAAGGAGATTTTCAGCGCGGAATCCCCCATCCCCCGATCGCAATGGCCAATTGTTTGCCGCGGCTGTTTGAAGGAAGCACAACATTTCAAGAGGTGGAAGAGGACAGCCCGTGTTTGCTGATCGAATTGTTGAGGAAAAACGGTATTAAAACGTGGTTCAGCGTTCCCATTAAGGATCAAGAAAGCGAATATGGCATTTGCATGATCGGATTTCGCCGTTATGTTTCTTTGCTGGCTGAGGCGAGGCAGTTGTTTGACGATTTTGGAGAAGATGTTGCCCTTGCTGTTACAGTCGCCAGGCAAAAAGAAACCCAACGGCGAAAAATGGTCGGCCTCCAGTGGCTGGCTCAGCATGTTTCATTGGATACGCCGCTTGAGCAGTTTGTCGAAAAAATCGTTGAACGGGCGGGCAAGGGGACGAATGCGGGCGGCGCCTGTATGTATTTATACAGAGAAGAGGACAACAGCTTCGTTGTTCATCCCCCTTTATACGGCAAAGTAGCGAGTCCGAAACAAGTGATGATGAAAAATAACTATCGGGTCAGCGATTATTTCCCCTTCTTGGAGAGACCAGGCGGAGACGAGTTAACGGTGCCGCTGGTCGTCAACTTCAAAACGATCGGCGTCTTGCACGTCGAACGGAAAAACGAAGGGACATTTACAAAAGAAGATGTCGAGATCTTGGACATGCTGGCGAACTACGTGGCCGTGATGCTGGAAAATGTCCGGCTGTACCAACAGGAGCGGGATCATACCAACCGCTTGCGTTTCCTGCTTCAATACCAACAAAAATTGATGAAAGAAACGATTCGACATGAAGATTTTCACGGTATTACAAAAACAGTAAGCCACATGTTTGATAAAGCGGTCATCGTGTTTGACCGTTTTATGAGGCCAATTGCACATGAACGAAGTGGGCTGAGCGGGCAACAGCTACGGCAAATTGCGAAGCAGGTATTCAATCAAGTGCTAGGGAAAAGCCGTATGGGCGGACATATTCAGCTCGAAGGATTATCAGATTTGTCGATTGTGGTTTGGCCGATTCATAATGGCGGAGATGCGGTCGGCTATTTGGCCATTGAGGCATCTCCAAACGAAATGGATGATTTTTTTTCTTCTTGGCGTCGAGTTGGCCCGCAATATTTTTTCGATCCAATTTATGAAACAAAAGCTCGTGTTTGAGACAAAAGAGCAGCTGAAAGACAGTTTTTTGCATAAGTTGTTGGCCGCGGAAATCGAAGATGAAGAGAGCATCATCCAGTACGCCAATGTATTTCAATGGAACATTTTCGAAGAGCATCGGCTTGCTGTGTTGCACTTGCAGATGGATGAATCGAACGGGACGATTGATTTAGTCAAACAAAATGCGGAGAAGACGGTGCTCTGGAACCGGCTGAAAGTGCGAATTGCCGCCGAGGACTCCAGCTTGTTGTACGGAGCTGTTGAAGACCAATATATTTTGATCGCCCCAGCGGCAAGAGAAAGAAAGAAGCCGGAGAAATATTGGAGCGAATGGCATCAGCGGATAAGCCGATGGATCAACGAAGAGAAGACGTCGTACCGTGTCTTTTTAGGGATTGGTGGAAAGGCCTCGTCGATTGGAGATTATTATGTTTCCTACCGGCAGGCGATGCAGGCGCTGCAAGTGATGATCCGCAATTTTCCCGGAAAAAGCGTGGCGTTTTTTGATGAACTCGGGGCGTATACGGTATTGCACCATTTAAAAGAATTAGAAGCCGCGAAGCTTTTTGTCGACAAATACCTTGGTCCGTTGCTCCGGCATTCCGTGGGGCGGAATGCCGACTGGCTGCAAACAGTTCGCGTTTTCCTTGATTGCAACGGCCATTTAACGGAAACTGCTGAAAGGCTGTACATTCACCGCAGCACCCTTCAATATCGTTTGGAAAAGATTGAAGAAATGCTCGGTTTTTCTTTGCAGGGTGCAGAGCAGCGGTTCAACTTGATGATGGCGTTGAAATTATACGACTTATACGGTCTGCCTTCCGCCAAAATGCTGAAAAAATAAGCATGTTTTCCTGCATCATGCAGGTATTTTTTTATTTTCACCTTCTTTATAATCAATAGCAAAGATAATATAGAAAATTCTAAAAATAAATAAAGGAGGACTTGTCGAATGCCATCAACGATCGGAGTCGTAGGAGCAGGCACGATGGGAAGCGGCATTGCCAACTTGGCCGCTTTATCGGGATTTGATGTCATATTAGTAGACATCGACGAACGCATGCTACAAAAAGCACGCTCGCGGATGGAAGCATTCATGGAGAAAAGCGTCGCCAAAGGAAAATTGACTGTCGAACAGAAACATGAAGCGCTGGAAAAGGTGAAGGCGTCGACCGATTTGCATGACATGAAGCAGGTGGATGTTGTCATTGAAGCGGTCATCGAAAACATGGAGGTGAAAAAAGAAGTTTTTTCTCAATTGGACAACATTGCGCCAGAACACGCCATCCTAGCGACGAACACGTCATCGATGTCCATCACAGAAATCGCTTCTGCCACTAACCGTCCAAGCCAAGTTGTCGGCATGCATTTCTTCAATCCCCCGCAGCTGATGAAACTCGTTGAAGTCGTACGCGGATACAAAACAAGCGATGAAACGGTCGAACAGGCGAAAGAGCTTGCCCGAAAGCTGAACAAAGAACCGGTTGAGGTGAAGAAAGATTCCCCGGGATTCATCGTCAACCGCATTATGATCCCTCAGTTCATCGAAGCGATCCGCCTTGTTGAGGAGGGAGTGGCTTCGATGGAAGACATCGATAAAGCGGTGACGCTCGGCTTGAACTACCCGATGGGGCCGTTTACGTTGCAAGATTTTGCCGGGGTCGATATCGGCCTTCATGTCATGGATTATTTTTATCAAGAGTTTAAGGATGACCGATTTGCGGCGCCTTTATTGCTGAGACAGCTTGTCCGGGCAGGAAGGCTCGGTCGAAAAACGGGAGCCGGGTTTTACGATTACGGTGATGCCCGATAAGGGCGGAGCGGCGATGCTCATTGTACGCCACCACTACGTCGTTAAAAATTCTAGGAGGAGGAATGAGCCGTGAACTATGAATTTTTGCAATGTGAAATCGAAAACCGAGTGGCGGTTGTATCCATCCACCGCCCTCCGCTCAATCCGTTGAATACAAAAGTGTTTCAAGAGCTATCTGCTTTGATCGATGAGCTCGAAGCCAACCAACAAGTAGGGGCGATCATCATTACGGGAACAGGGGAAAAAGCGTTTGTCGCCGGTGCCGATATTCATGAAATGATGGACTTGGATTTAGCCGGCATGATGGAAATGAACAAAATATCGCGAAGCGCGTTTTTAAAAATTGAAAACGCCTCCAAACCGGTAATCGCAGCGGTGAACGGCCTGGCGCTTGGCGGGGGCTGCGAGTTGGCGCTCGCATGCGATTTGCGCATTTGCTCAGAGAATGCCAAGTTTGCCTTCCCAGAGGTCAACCTCGGCATTATCCCGGGCGGCGGCGGGACGCAGCGGCTGCCGCGCATCGTCGGTCAGGGGGTGGCGAAAGAATTGCTGTACTTCGGTGAAATGATCGATGCCAAGCGGGCGCTTGCCATTCATTTGGTAAATAAAGTCGTTCCAGCTGACGAACTTTTGCCAGCAGCGAAAGAATGGGCTGAAAAATTGGCGCAAAAGCCAGCCATTGCCATGCGCATGTTGAAAGAAGCGGTCAACACGGGAGTCAATGTGGATTTGCAGTCAGGGCTGATCGTGGAAACGGCTTGCTTCGGGAACGCGTTTGCGACCGAGGATCGGAAAGAAGGAATGCGGGCGTTTGCCGAAAAGCGGAAGCCGGTGTTTAGTGGAAAGTAGATATGGTCAGTAACGGAGAACAGGGTTATTAAGCAAGTTCTGACCCGGATAGATGTTCACTGCCTTTGGGGAACGAATCCGGTCTTGACTAGCATCCCAAAGCGGTGGATGACAAGAGCAAAAACGTAAATATATTAGGGAGGGAACCCATGTGAAACAAATTCATCCGGCTGATGTGATTGACAATAGCCCAGTCCGTTCATTCCATATTTGGCTTATGATTTGGCTGTTTCTCGTGATTACGCTTGATGGGTATGATGTTGTCATTTATGGCGCTTCGGTTCCTTTATTGATTCAAGAGTGGGGGATTTCAGATGTCACAGCTGGTGCCATCGGCAGCTATACAGTCATTGGAACAGCGATTGGAGCGGTATTGTTTGGCATGCTGGCCGATCGAATGGGGCGCAAAAAAATTATCTTGTTGACTACATTTTTATTTGGCTTTTTTACCTTCCTTGCCGGTTTCGCTCCAAATCCAATTTTATTTACCATCTCTCGGGTCATTGCTGGGATTGGTCTTGGCGGCGTTATGCCTAATGTCATCGCACTAGCGACAGAAATGTTTCCCAAACGAGTTCGTACAGCCATTGTTGCTTCGATTTTTTGTGGTTATTCAGTTGGGGCTATTGCCGCTGCATTGACGAGCCGGGCGCTTTTGCCGACGGTTGGGTGGGAGTCCATCTATTGGATCGGAGGTGTTCCGGTATTATTCCTTCCATTTTTAATGAAAGGTGTTCCCGAGTCGGTTGGTTTTCTTCTAGAAAAGGGAAGGGAAGAGGAAGCACAAAAAGTTCTTGCTTTGATTGATCCTCATATTAGTCATGATGGTGTGGTTGAACTAGTCAAGCCTGAAAGAAAGACTCAAGTTTCTTTGCCTATCGTGAAATTATTCACGGAGCATCGGGCGTTTAGCACCGTGATGTTTTGGTTATCTTGCTTCAGTTCATTTGTTCTCATTTACTCAATGAACACATGGCTTCCCCGACTGATGATGAAAGCAGGCTATGATTTGAGCTCCAGCCTTGCATTTACCGCCGTGATGCAAATTGGGGCGATCATTGGTACTGTAGTCTTCGGTCCGTTAGTGAATAAATGGGGATTTAAGAGGGTGCTTGTCCCTTTGTTCTTCTGTGGAGCGGTCGCTTTATCGCTGATTGGTTTTATGAGCAGTACAATTGTTGCTTTTGCACTGATTGCCATTATTGGAGCCGCCTCAGTAGGTGTCCAAAACATTGCCAATGCATTTGTTTCACAATACTATCCGGAAGTGATGCGGTCCACTGCTTTAGGGAGCACGATGGCGTTCGGCAGAATCGGTGGCATTGTTGCACCGACGTTTGTTGGGGTTTTGCTGTCCTTTAACTTGCCGCCTCAATATAATTTTGCTGCTATTGCCAGCGCTGCGGTATTAGGGGGTCTTGCCGTGTTGCTCGTGCAAGAAAAGTATGCAATCTATCGCAACGAGCAAGCGAAGACAGGGAATGGGCAAGTGACTGTTTCATGAACAGAATTGCTTTGTAGAGACGGAGAAGGTCAATTTCATAGAAAGAAGGGAACAACCATCCGACTTGAACATATATTTACTGTTTACATTGAGGTTGGAAAACCGATTGAAATAGGAGATGTCGGATATGGGCACCGAAGAGTGATCCCCATTCTCGGTGGAAGTTTTGAGGGACCTTTAATGCGGGGAAAGGTGTTGCCTGGAGGGGCGGACTATCAATTGATTCGGAGAGATGGGGTAGCAGAGCTGCTCGCCCATTATGTGATCGAGACGGATGACGGGGTGCCTATTTATGTTGTCAATAAAGGATACCGACACGGGTCGAAAGAAATCATCGATAAAATATTCCGCGGCGAAGATGTGCCGCGGGACTCTTATTATTTTAAAACGACCCCTATTTTTGAAGTGAAAAGCGGACGATATGATTTTTTGAATAAAATGGTGTTTGTTGGGGAAGGAATTCGAAAGCCAACGGAAGTGGAAATCACGTTTTATCAAGCCGGTTAACTTTGGGGAAACGGAGGGAGGGGGAGAGATGGAAACCGTTCGTGTTTTGTCTGTTCCTCAACTATTGGAACGAGCGGCGGTGGAAAATCCATCCAAAGAGGCCATCTATGACCTGCGGCGCCGAATCACCTACGGTGATTTGCACAAGGAAGTCCACCAGTTGGCATCAGCTCTAGTCTCGCTCGGCATCAAGCAAGGGGATCGGGTGGGCGTTTGTTTGCCGAACTGGTTGGAAACGGTCCAACTATTTTTTGCCATCTCCCAAATTGGAGCGATTGTTGTTCCTTTTAATCCGAAATATCGACAGCACGAAGTTGAACATATTATAAAAAATTCTGGAATGAGAGCTATTTTTGTATGTGAGGAAATCGAAAAGCATATCGGATTGAGTTTCATTCGAACCAGTGTTGATCAAATTATTACGGTTCGGTTTGTCAAATCAGGCTTCTTTTCTTTGGAGCAGCTTATGGCCTATGCAACTGATCAATCGTTGCCCATGGTGACGATTGATCCGCAACATGACCTGTTTTGTCTTTTATACACGTCTGGTACGACCGGAGCGCCAAAAGGAGTGATGATTACTCATCGCGGCATCGTCCAATCAGGCGTGGCGATTGCCGACAGCTTGAGGTGCAATCAAGATGATGTATTTCTTATTTGTACGCCGATTTTCCATGTGTTCGGCATGGCGTGCAACTTGATGTCCGCTGTATACAGCCAGGCAAAAATGGTGCTGCAGGAAAGGTACAGCCCAAGAGAGGCGCTGCGGCTTATCGAAAAAGAAAAAGTAACCATTCATCATGCTGTGCCGGCAATGCTTCATATGGAGTTAAACGTATTGAATAGTGAGTCATTCGATTTGTCGTCATTGCGCGCAGGAATGACGGGAGCGGATGTTTGTCCGTTGGAGACGGTAAAAGCGATACGTGAGAAAATGGGGATGACGTTATGCATATCGTTCGGGACAACGGAGACTGGCTCTGTTACGATTACTCCGTTTGAGGCAGAAGAAGATCGAATATTTGAAACGGTCGGCAAAGCGCTGGAAGGAAAT
Organism: Geobacillus sp. WSUCF1; assembly: GCF_000422025.1. Taxonomy (NCBI): domain Bacteria; kingdom Bacillati; phylum Bacillota; class Bacilli; order Caryophanales; family Anoxybacillaceae; genus Geobacillus; species Geobacillus sp. WSUCF1. Next base: position 16,343 of record NZ_ATCO01000062.1, read on the forward strand.
GAAGTGAAGATTGTCAATGAACGGAGAGAGACGCTTCCACCAGGGGAAATTGGGGAAATTGCCTGCCGAGGGTTTGGTGTCATGAAAGGATACTACAACATGCCGGAACAGACCGCCGAGGTGCTTGATGAGGACGGCTGGTATTATACCGGCGACCTTGGGATGATGGATGAATACGGATATATTCGATTTATCGGACGGAAAAAGGAGCTTATCATCCGTGGTGGATACAACATTTATCCGAAAGAGATCGAAACGATTTTGCAGCAGCACCCAGTCGTTTTCGCCTCGGCAGTAGTCGGCTTGCCTGACCCAGTATTAGGCGAATCAGTTTGCGCTGTTATTCAACCCAAGGAAGGCGTTCATATAACCGAGGCAGACATCATCGAGTTTTTACGTCCATTGGTTGCGGACTATAAACTTCCAAACAAAGTTGTTTTTGTTGATCAATTCCCGACGACGGCGAGCGGAAAAATTCAGAAGGGGAAATTAAAAGAAATGTTAAAAGAATATTGAATATTTGGGAGGGAGAATATGTCGACGGATATTGTGTTGATTGAAGGAGCACGAACGCCATTTGCTAAATTTTGCGGTTCGTTTCGTGAAATCTCCGCGACCGATTTAGGAGCTATTGCGGCGCGGGAAGCGATGAAAAAAGCAGGAATCGAGCCAGAAGAAATCGACATGTTGTATTTGGCAATGTCCAGCAGTCAAGCCGGGATGCTCACTTGCTTGCTCGCCACGTCGGCTTGAAGGCCGGGGTGCCCATCGACGTGCCGGCTGTGACGGTGAACCGGTTGTGCGGAACGGGACTCGAGACGATTATCATGGCCGCGCGCCTCATTTTAACCGGGGAAGCGGAAGTGGTGCTGGCAGGAGGTACCGAAAACATGAGCCAAGTGCCGCATGTCATTCGAGGAATGCGCTGGGGAACGCCATTAGGCAGCCCGACGGTGGAGGACTGGGTGTGGGATGGGCTGTATGACACAGTTGGCGGCTGCAGCATGGCCATGACGGCTGAAAACTTGGCAAAAAAGTATCACATTACGCGCGAAGAGGCTGACCAACACGCCCTCCGCAGCCATGAGCGGGCTCTTGCGGCGATGGCCAATGGGTATTTCCGTCAAGAAATTGTCCCCGTCACCGTGCAAGGAAAAAAAGGAGAAACGATCGTTGACACCGATGAGCATCCGCGGAAGACCAGTTTGGAGCAGTTAAGGGCGCTTCAACCGCGCTTTCTCGAAAACGGAGTCGTGACACCAGGCAATGCCAGCGGGATGAACGACGGTGCGGCCGCGGTTGTTGTCGCCTCGGGGGACTACGCCGCCAAGCGCGGATTGAAACCGCTCGCCCGTCTCGTTTCGTGGGGCATCGTCGGCGTTGAACCGCAGTGTATGGGAATCGGTCCGGTTCCAGCGATTCGCCAGGCGCTCGACAAAGCGAATTTATCAATTGATGACCTCGACTTGATTGAAATCAACGAAGCATTTTCAGCCCAATATTTGGCTTGCCAGAAGGAACTGGGATTTGATGATGACAAAGGCAACGTCAACGGTGGGGCGGTCGCGCTTGGCCATCCATTGGCAGCTTCAGGAACGCGCATCACGTTGACACTCGTTTATGAGTTGAAAAGAAGAGGAAAGAAATACGGTGTTTCTTCACTATGCATCGGCGGCGGCCAAGGCATTGCGGCGATCTGGGAAAGACTGTAATGGGTTAAGAGATAAACACAAAAAGAACAGGACAGTGCTTTTACAACGGTAGTCGAGTAGCAAATGGTCGCAACGGCGGTTTTTCCATATGCAACAGGAAAAACCGCCGTATTTTATTGTTGCATTAATTTCGGGGACGAGAAACAGCTTCCTATTAGGAAGGGGAATAGGAAAGATGCCCAAGTCGTTTCGATATATGTTGGGCTGTGCTGACCGTTTGGCGGATCAGCTCAGGCAGTGTTTCCACCATTTTAAATGTGGCGCCGGCCAGCCCGATGGCGCCGATGATGCCAGTTCGATCAAAAACGGGCGCGGCGACCGCCGTAAAACCGATAAATGTTTCGTCTTTATCGACAAAAAATCCGTCTTTGCGAATGAGATGCAAACGCTCAAGAAATTGATGCTTGTCCACGATCGTGTTCGGCGTATGGGCCTCCAATGGATATTTTTCGAGAATCGCCTTTGCCTCTTCATCGGGCAAGTATGCCATGATAGTTGTTCCAAGCGCCCCGTAATGCAGGACGCGCCGGCGCCCGATATATGAGCGTGGCTGAAAGCCTTCGTCGCTGTCAAGGCGGATGACGTATTGCAAGCTGTCTTGTTGGCGCACAGCAAATAGGACTGTATAGCCTGTTTGGGACTGCAAGTCATGCAAAAACGGTTCCGCCTCGCGTCGCATGTCCAGGTTTTCGAGAACGATTCCACCGTATTCGAGCATTTTATAACCGAGGCGGTATACGTTTTCCTTTTGATCGTAATGGATCAGTCCTTGCGTTTCGAGCGTCCATAACAGGCGGTAAACAGTGGCTTTCGCTAGTTTTGTTTTCGTGACAATCTCTTCAATAGAGAGGTCAGGGCGTTCAAAACTAAAACAGTTCAAGATTTGAACCGCGCGTTCCACTGAACGAATCGTCTCCACATTTACCTTTCTCATGATTGTGCTCCTCTGTAGCGATTTCGTTTTCAACACTCATTGTAACATAAAGAGATAGCCGATGCCCAGGTTAGAGAGAAGATGAAGTGTTATTTATTTTTATATTTTAAATAGTTTGACAAATATTTGGGTTTGTTGTATTATTTAAATTGTAAAAATGAATTGTTAATTCACTATACGAATTGAAGGGAGAGAGGATAATGGAGGACACAAAAATGAAAGCGCTTGATCGTCTTAATGAAGAATTGGAGAAAGTGTATTTAGGGCCGTTGTGGGAGAAGCTTGGCAAAATGGTGACGCCTGAGCCTGATCACGAGGTTATGCCGTATTTGTGGAAGTGGGAGACGATCCGCAAGTATTTGCTCGAGGCTGGAGAGTTGCTTCGCTTAGGGAGAGAGAGCGAGCGTCGAGTCGTTTATTTGCAAAATCCATCGCTATTGAAACAAGGTCTAATTGGTTACTCGACCAATACACTGTACGTCGGAGTGCAGCTGTTGTTGCCAGGCGAAGTGGCGCCTGCGCATCGCCATAGTCAATCGGCGATCCGATTCATTATTGAAGGCGAAGGGGCCTATACGGCCGTCGATGGCGAACGAACATATATGGAGCGCGGAGATTTGATTTTGACACCGGCATGGACGTGGCACGATCACGGCCATGAAGGGACGGAACCGGTTATTTGGATGGATGGCCTCGATGTTGGGCTGGTAAGAAACTTTGCTGGTTCGTTCTTTGAGCCGTATTCTGAAGATGTATTTCCTGTTTCTGTTCCTCACAACGGTTCAACGTTTAAATATGCAACGGGGGCGTTGCGTCCGGTTTCCGACCGGAAGCGAAAAGGCTATCCTTCTCCATTGATTTCCTATAAGTGGAAAACAACGAAACAAGTGCTTGAGAACTTGTCCAAGCTTGATCCTGATCCGTATGACGGGTATGCGGTTGATTACATCAACCCGTTGACTGGGGGATCAGCGGATTTGCGCATTGGAACGACGATGCAAAAATTAACCCCTGGCATGCACACAAAGGCGCACCGCCATGTTCACAGCGCCGTGTATCACGTTCTTGACGGTGAAGGATACACGATAATCAACGGAGTCAAATTTGAATGGGCGAAAGGCGATTTCTTCATTTTGCCGCCTTGGAGTTGGCACGAGCATGTCAATACAGGAGCGGGAGACGCCCATTTATTCTCCATTAATGATTTGCCGATCATGGAGCGGCTTGATTTGGAGAGAGAAGAAGCGTATGACAAAAACGGCGGCTATCAATCTATCATTGATGTATTCGAGCCACTCTCCCAAGTCTAACATATACACCACTTTCCCATGAGACGCCTAGCGATTTTAAATGATTAGGAGGATTTGCGTTTGCATGCACCAATCAAAAAGAGGAGGTTGTACGGTTGAGGGGTCAAATGCCGAATATGGCGGAGGACATTGTTGAACACGCGGCGGTTCATTATGGGAAGAAGATCGCCATAATCGATGGCGAACATGCACTGTCTTTTGTGGAAGTGAACGAACGGTCTTTGCGACTGGCTGAGCGGTTGAGAGATTTGGGCGTGCAGAAAGGCGATGCAGTGCAGTGCAATTGCCGAACAGCTGGGAGTTTGCTGTGGCCCATTTAGCTTTGGCGCGCTTGGAGCATCATGGTGCCTGTGAACTTAGTGTATCGACAAAAAGAGCTATCGTTTATGTTTTCGTTTGCCCATGTAAAAGCAGTTATTTCCATTGATCAATGGAAAGGATTCGATCATGCAGAAATGATGGAATCGCTCCGTCAGATGATTCCGACGTTGCAACACGTTATCGTCGTTGGGAGAAGAAAGCAGCCCGATCATTATAGCTTCGATGCGATGCTGACAGGAAACGGACTTTCGGCGGATCATGGCGAGGTTTCCCCGGACGATCCAATGATGATGTTGTTTACATCGGGAACGGAGTCTGACCCGAAAGCCGTCATCCATACGTATGAGACATTTATTCCTGCCCATTTGCACAATGGGCAGGAATATGGATTGACGGGTGATGACGTCATGCTTTGTTTGACGCCGATGAGTCATATGTTTTCTTTGCCGATGATTTTAATGGGCCTTTATAGCGGAGCTACTCAAGTGATGTTATCGCAATTTTCGGTTGAGCGTGTTTTAGATGCTTTCAGCCAGCATGGAGTCACCTTTTGTGTAGCTGCACCTGCCCATTTGATTGATATATTAAAAGGAACGGATGAGACAAAGGTATATCCATCAAAACTACGTCTAGTCCTAACAGGGGGGGACAAAAATTCCGGCTTGGATGGTCGAATCGTTCCGTCAGCGTTTCCGTTGTAGCATCGTTGCCCAATGGGGGATGACGGAAATTGGAGCGGGATCGTTTACGCGACCGAATGATGCGCCACATCTCGCTTCTGATACGGTCGGCCGGGTGTGCCCGACGGGGGAAATCGGCATTTTTGACGAGAACCACAGGCCATTGCCAAACGGGCAAGTAGGGGAGATTGGTTTTCGCGGTCGTTCGCTGTTTAAAGGATACTATAAAAATGAAGTCGCAACTCAGCAATTCATGACGAAAGAAGGTTTTTTCCTCACTGGGGATTTAGGATGGAAAGATGAGGGAGGCTACGTTCATTACGTCAGCCGAAAAAAGGACATTATCAACCGTGGTGGACTGAAAGTGCATGCCGCAGAAATTGAGGAAGTGTTGCTTTCGCATCCGCATATTCGCCAAGCAGCAGTGATCGCAGTTCCAGACGAACGGCTCGGAGAGCGCGGCTGTGCGATCGTGTCTTTGAAAGAAGGAACGACATTTTCGCTCGAAGACATGCAACAATATTTGCTTGAGGCAGGAATGGCAAAATACAAATTGCCAGAATATTTAAAAATCGTTGATGAGCTGCCGACGACAGCATCAGGAAAAGTAAGCAAAGGAATGTTGCGGAAGCAATATGCCCAGATGGAAGTCAAGTAGAGAAAAGGAGTGGATAAATGATATGAAACTAGCACTGTTTAATGACTTTCAACTCGGAGTTATTGTCGATGATGTCATTTATGAGATTGGGAGCCGATTGTTCGGGCATCTTCATCAAGGTGTCAGTTTCTGTCCGATGACGCAGCTGATTGCTGAGTTTGATGTCTATCGTCCAGAAATCGAAAACCATTTGCACGAATGCCCGGCTTATGCACTAGCAGATGTCCGGCTGCGCCAGCCGGTGAAGAAGCCGGGGAAAATTGTGGCTGCTCCCGTCAACTATGTGTCCCACCAAAAGGAAATGAAAGTGGAGCATACGGCAAGGGGGCTCGGTTTTTTCTTGAAAGCGCCTTCTTCCATCATCGGACCTGGTGACACGATTGTTTTGCCCGATCCGAACCGCCGTTTTGACCATGAGTTGGAACTCGCATTTGTTATCGGAAAGACGGCGAAAAACGTCAAGGCGGAAAATGCCTACGAGTATATATTTGGTTACACAGGGTTGATTGATGTCACGTTGCGCCCGGATGATGTGCATCATGAGGAACGTTGTTTGCGCAAATCGTTTGATACATTCACTCCGATGGGGCCGTGGATCGTGACGAAAGAGGAGATTGGCGACCCGAACAACGTCAATATGGTGCTGACAGTCAATGGAGAAGTTCGGCAGAAAGTCAATACAAAAGAGATGATTTGTTCTATTGCTGAGCTTATAGAAATTTATTCGCGCGTTATGACGCTTGAGCCGGGCGATGTCATTACGACAGGGACGCCGGATGGCGTCGGACCGATTCATGACGGGGATGTCATCCGCATGGAGATTGAGGGGATCGGGGGTTATTCCGTCCACGTCGCCTTGGCTTCCCGCACGGCTGCATTGCGATAAAGGTAAGGGGGATTGTTCATGGAAAGAGGATGGAAGCGGTACCATACTGTGTGGTTAATGCTCTTTTTGGGATGGGTTGTTTCCTACATTGATCGAACATTGACGGGACCTGTCGTCACATGGATGATTGAAAACAAAGTTGAGTTTTTGGCGGAATCGTCCAACCCCCACGCGCTTGGAGGTTTGCTTGGCAGCTTGTTTTTCGCCGGGTATATGCTTACGCAATTCCCCGGCGGATATTTCGGCGACAAGTTTGGCTATCGTGTCATTGTCGTCATCAGCATTGTATGGGCCGGTGTGACGACGCTGTTGACTGGATTGGTCGGTGGTTTGGTGGCGTTTATCGCCTTGCGTGTGCTTACCGGGCTTGGGGAGGGTGTCTTTTATTCGAACGACCGTTCCTTGATCACCCAAGTGACGCCACCGGAAAAAGTCGGGCTTGGGATGGGTGTCGTATTGACTGGTCTGACGCTCGGATTAACGATCGCAACAATTGCGACCCCATATGTCGTTCAGATGTTTCAGCCACTGATGGGGACGCATGCATGGAAAGCGCCGTTTTTGCTTATGGGAGCCATTACGCTTATCGTCGGCGCTATGATGTACAAATGGATGAGGCCGGACGGTTTTGCAGTGCAATCGGAGTCGTACGGTCCACCAGTGGGGCGACTGTTGCAAACTTCTTTCTTATTCTTGATCATCATTATGACTTTGTATTATGCCACGAATGCTATGCAATTATCGCCAGCGACGATCGGCCTCGTTTTGACGGCGCTGGCGGTGCTGTATATCGTGTATATTTATAAAGCAAAGAGTGAAGAAGTCGGGCCGATCCTAAAAAGCCGCAACCTATTGTTTCTATATCTTTCGTTCATTCCGGTATTATGGCATCTATGGTTTTATGGATTTTGGTCAGTGGCGATTGTGCAAGATTTTGGGGGAGGCACGCTCGTTTCAGCGGCGTTAATTGCTTCGTTTAATGCTGTTGCAGGTCTCATCGGCTTTCCACTTGGGGGGAGATTAGCTGACCGATTTGCTGACGGAGTCAACGGAAAACGTAATGTATTGGCAGTGTTGACGGGGCTGCTGACTGTCTTCATTTTCATCTTTGCCTTTTATGTAATGTCAGGGGGCAGCAATCCGGTAATCATGTCTCTTATTTTATTTACTTCCGGGGTGTTCTTTTTCGCGCTTCAACCGGTCAACCATGCCCTTACAGCTGACTTTGCTCCGCCAAAATATAAAGGTGCGGCGTTTGGGATGCTGAATTTGTTCTCCGAAATTGGAGCGTTATTAGCGCCGGTGATTTCAGGAGCCATGCGCGATCATTCAGGAAGCTGGGGAAGTGCATTGTTGCTTGATGGTATTTTAATGTCAGCGAGCTTACTGCTTGTCATTGCTGTAAAGCCTAGTTTAGAAGGTAGACTAACTACTGTAATAAACGCCCAAGAAACAGATGTAAACCATTGAAGTTGACGAAAGGAGATATTTGCATGACAGAAAAAACAAATAAACGCCCTGTCCTCGTTGTCGGAGCCGGACCGATCGGATTAACCGCCGCATTGGCGCTCTGTCATTTTGGGCTTCCTGCGACCGTATTGGAAGCGGAGCCGAAAGACCGCCTCCGTCCGGGGAGTCGGGCAATCTACTTCCATAAGGCGACGTTGCAACATTTAGAGGATATTTTCCCTGGGTTGGGCAGGGCCTTTGCCAAACACGGCGTC
>NZ_ATCO01000063.1:0-11502 GCF_000422025.1 Geobacillus sp. WSUCF1
CCTAACGGGAATGCTCCTTTAAACGGTTTATTCTTTAATTTCGATCAGCTCTTCGCCAAACAGCCGCTTCGCTTCGGCGATTAACGGATCTTCTTCGCTTTTTTCCACCATGGCGTCCTTATTGCGGATGAACTCTTCTCTTATTTTTCCCCATTCTCCCTCCGGAATGGCTACCATTTCAAAGCGGCGGTTTGTCAGCTCAAACAAAATCGCTTCGACGTTTTCTTTGACCGAACTTGTGGGATCGGTCGCCATTTTGCAGTGGATTTCGTATTTGAATTTTAATACAAACGCTGAGGCGCTCGCTGCAACCGGCTCGCTCTCTTGCAGCAAGGCAGCGTGCGACACTTTATGCTGCCGTTTCAACGTGTCGAGCACATCCGCCCAGCATCCTTTCACCAAAGCTAAATCTTCATGCGTCGCCTGTTTCAACAGCTCGTAAATGCGGCCAACCGGGGCTTTATATCCCCCCGTTTTCATCGGTTTGGACAGTTTTTTCACCGGCGCGGCGGTCGACGGAGGGGCAGGCGGTTGTTCCTTCAGGCGCCGCAATTCCGCCTCCAGCGTTTCAATCCGCTTTATCAACGGTTCCAACTCGGAAGCCGACAGCGACGGGGCGGCGGCTGATGGATGGCAAAGTTTCACAAGCGCCACTTCCAACAGAAGGCGCGGGTGGTTTGTCCACTTCATCTCTTGCTGGCTTTTGTTCAGCAACTCGATGGCCTCGTATAAATTGGAAACCGGAATCATTTCCGACAGTGAAGTGAACGCTTCGTCAACGACAGCAATTTGAATCGCTCCCTCCACATAGGGAGCGGTTTTGTACAGCAATAAATCGCGATAGTACAAAATCAAGTCTTCAACCAAACGATGCGGATCTTTCCCTTGCGCCATCATCGTTTCCAACTGCTGAAGAACCGCCGCTGTATCTTTGCGGTGGATGGCTTCGATGAAGCTCGATAAGGCGGCAAATGATGCAGCCCCGGTCATCGCCAGCACGTCGTCGAGCCGAAGTTTCCCGTCGCTGAACGAAATGGCTTGATCAAGCAAGCTGAGCGCATCGCGCATCCCCCCGTCTGCAGCACGGGCGATGGCGGACAATGCCTCATCGGACGCCTCGACACCTTGGGCGCTTGCGACATACTTTAGCCGTGAAACGATCGCCGGAAGCGGGATGCGGCGAAAATCGAACCGTTGGCAGCGGGAAATGATCGTCGCCGGAATTTTGTGCGGCTCGGTCGTGGCCAAAATGAAAATGACGTGTTTCGGCGGCTCCTCCAACGTTTTCAACAGCGCGTTAAACGCACCGATCGACAGCATATGCACCTCGTCGATGATATACACTTTGTAGCGGGCCGACGTCGGCGCAAATTTCACCTTCTCACGGATATCACGAATTTCATCGACGCGGTTGTTGGAAGCAGCGTCAATTTCCAGCACATCGGGAACCGTTCCATTCGTAATGCCGAGGCAAGCTGGACACTCATTGCATGGCTCCGCCGCTGGCGCCTGTTCACAGTTGACCGCCTTGGCGAAAATTTTCGCTGCGCTCGTTTTTCCTGTACCGCGCGGGCCGGAAAATAAGTAAGCGTGCGATATTTTATGTTGAAGCAGGGCGCTTTGCAACGTCTTGGTCACGTGTTCTTGGCCGACCATGTCCGCAAAGCGCTGCGGCCGAAACACGCGATATAACGCTTGGTATGCCACGGAAAACGGCCCTCCTCTTTCTCTCGTCCTATCTATTATATAACTTCCTATTGCAATTTGAAATAACAAAAAACCCACTCGCCATGAGTGGGTTTTGTTCCCTATCGCTATGTAAGGCCGTGCACCTTCTGTCGATTAGCTGCCCCGAGCGTTGCTCAAGCAGTTAGCTCAGCCCAGGCGTCCCCGCGGCACATGGGAGCATCCGCTTACTGCTGCTTCCTTCCGGACCTGACAGGGTTCACGGAATCCCATTGCGCGGGACCCAGACGTCAACACCACTTGCTTGAGACAGGCCTCGCAACAGACTAACCTCGAGAAGGAATTCAGCCTCGCTAGAGCGGATTGCGAGTACAGGGCACCGCTACCTCCCCGCTTAGCACGGCACTATCAGTATAGCTCGTTAGCGGAAAAAATGCAATGTCAATCGACGGAATTTTCGTTGGCACTCCCGCCAACATTTCTCTTTTGTTCGCGCAATCGTCGAAAAAATTGGCTCAACAGCGAACCGCACTCGTCAGCAAGCACCCCGCTTACCACCTTAACCTGATGGTTAAATCGGCTTTCCTGCAATAAGTTCATCAATGTCCCAGCGCACCCTCCTTTGGGTCAAACGCGCCAAATACAACCCGTTCGATGCGGGAAAGAACAATGGCGCCTGCGCACATGGCGCACGGCTCAAGCGTTACGTACAACGTCGCCCGCTCAAGCCGCCATGAACCGGTTGCCCGGCATGCTTCATCGATTGCCAAAATTTCTGCATGAGCGATGGCGCGTTGTTCGGTTTCCCGCAAATTATGAGCGCGGGCGATGACGCGGCCGTCTTGAACGATGACAGCGCCGATCGGCACTTCGCCGATCTGCTCCGCTTTTTTTGCTTCTTCCATTGCCAATCGCATGTAGTACTCGTCGGTGTTCATCGTATACCCCTTCACACAAACGGTCATTTCTCCTTTCTTTTCATCATAGAATATGGAGAATAAAGACGCAACTAGGAGGTCAAGTATGCAAATCCACGTAGTGCAGAGTGGACAAACGTTAAGTGGAATTGCTGAGGCATACGGGACCACGGCGGAAGAAATTGTCCGGGCCAACAAGCTTCCAAACCCTGATAAACTCGTTGTCGGCCAGGCGCTCGTGATCCCGATCGTCGGTCGTTTTTACTGGGTGCAGCGCGGCGAAACGTTATGGTCGATTGCACGCCGATTTTCGATTCCGATGCAGCGGCTTGCCGAAGTGAATCGCCTCTCCTTAAACGCTCCGCTTAAGGTCGGGCAGCGGCTTTATATACCGCCCGGCGCCAAGCGAAGAGCGGAGTTTAACGCCTATATTGAACCGCGCGGCGCGACTGTCAGCCCAGCGCTGGAGGCGAGCGCTCGCGAAGCCGCTCCGTATTTGACTTATTTGAGTCCTTTTTATTTTGCGATCCGACGCGACGCGACATTGCAAGAGCCGCCGCTTGACGACTTTCCGGATATTGCCCGCGCCAACCGCGTCACGCTCGTTATGGTTGTCGCCAACATTGAAAACGGGCAGTTCAGCGACGAGCTCGGCGCGCTTATGTTAACAAACGAAACGCTGCAAAATCGTCTGCTCGACAACATTGTCGCGACCGCTAGACGGTATGGCTTCCGCGACATCCATTTTGATTTTGAATATTTGCGCCCGGAAGACCGTGAGGCGTATAATGCGTTTTTGCGCAAAGCGAAACGGCGGTTTGCACGAGAAGGGTGGATGATGTCGACCGCCTTGGCGCCGAAAACGAGCGCGACCCAGCGCGGACGTTGGTACGAAGCACACGACTACTGCGCCCATGGACAAATTGTCGACTTTGTCGTGATCATGACGTATGAATGGGGCTACAGCGGCGGGCCGCCGATGCCGGTGTCCCCGATCGGTCCGGTCCGCCGCGTTCTCGAGTACGCCATCTCTGAAATGCCAGCCGGAAAAATTTTGATGGGGCAAAACTTGTATGGCTACGACTGGACGCTGCCATATGTACCCGGCGGCCCGTACGCCCAGGCCCTCAGCCCGCAGCAAGCCATCGCCCTCGCCGCAAAGTATAACGTTGCCATCGAATACGATACGGAGGCGCAGGCACCGCATTTTCGCTATCGCGACGAAAACGGACGCGAGCATGAAGTATGGTTCGAGGACGCCCGCTCCATTCAAGCAAAATTTAATCTCGTGAAGGAACTTGGTTTGCGCGGGGTCAGCTATTGGAAACTTGGCATTGATTTTCCACAAAACTGGCTGCTGATCGCTGATCAATTTACTGTTGTAAAAAAATAAAGGCATAAAAAACCCGCCGGTCAACGGCGGGTTTTTTTATGATGGGAAACGGCTTTCGGCGGTCAGCCGTTTCAGATGACAATCTCCTCTTATGCGCGTCAGTCCTCTTCATCATCGTCTTGGCCAAGAACAAGATTTCTTGTTCCTCATTGCCAACGTCATTCACTATAACACGGCAGTCGGGAAAAGTCAACCAACGATTTGCCTCAAGCACCTTTTTTCAGCGAATGACGTCCCGATTCCCCATGTAAGGACGAAGCGCTTCCGGAACGATGACCGAGCCGTCTTCTTGCTGGTAGTTTTCCAAAATGGCGGCGACCGTCCGCCCAATGGCTAGCCCCGAACCGTTTAATGTATGCACGTACTCCGGTTTCGCTTTTGGATCGCGACGGAAGCGGATGTTGGCACGGCGCGCTTGAAACGCCTCAAAGTTGCTGCACGACGAAATTTCCCGGTACGTTCCGTAACTTGGCAGCCAAACTTCAATATCGTACGTTTTCGCCGCCGAGAATCCAAGGTCTCCGGTGCACAAGGCGACAACGCGGTACGGAAGCCCGAGCCGTTGCAAAATCGTCTCTGCCTGGCGCGTCAGCTTTTCCAATTCATCGTACGAGTCCTCCGGCTTTACGAATTTTACCAGCTCGACTTTATTGAACTGATGCTGGCGGATCAGCCCTCTCGTGTCGCGGCCGGCCGACCCGGCTTCCGCGCGGAAGCAGGCGCTGTAGGCCGCATAGTAAATCGGCAAATCATCTGCGGCCAAAATTTCGTCGCGATGCAGGTTCGTCACCGGCACCTCAGCGGTCGGAATGAGGAAATAATCTTCGCTGTCCAAATGGAACGCATCCTCGGCAAATTTCGGCAACTGTCCGGTTCCGATCATGCTCGCCCGGTTCACTAAATATGGCGGCAACACTTCTTCGTAACCGAATTCATCGAGATGGATGTCAAGCATAAAGTTGATGAGCGCCCGCTCAAGCCGCGCTCCTAACCCTTTATAAAAGACAAATCGGCTTCCCGCCACTTTGGCGGCTCGCTCAAAGTCGAGCAAACCGAGCCGATCGGCGATTTCCCAATGCGGCTTCGGCTCAAAGGAAAACGAACGCGGCTCCCCCCATCTCCGCACTTCGACATTGTCCTCTTCCGACTGGCCGACCGGTACGGATTCATGCGGAATATTTGGAATCGATAACAACAGGGCGTTGAGTTCCTCTTCCAGTTGGCGAATGTGCTCATCCATTTGCTTAATGCGGTCGCCGACTTCGCGCATTTGGACGATCAGCGGCTCCGCATCCTTTTTCTCGCGCTTAAGGGCGGCAATTTGCTGCGACACATCATTGCGTTTGCTTTTTAGCTCTTCCACCTCAGCAATCAAACGGCGGCGTTCTTTGTCCAACTGTTCAAACCGGTCGATGTTCGCCAAATCTCCGCCGCGCTGCATTAGTTTTTCTTTCACTTCTTCAAACTGGGCGCGCAATATTTTCACATCCAGCATGGCTTTTACCTCCTTTTCCATTCAATATTATACATAAAAAAGCCCCCGTCCCCAAAAGGGACGGGAGCGACCCCGCGGTGCCACCCTTATTGAAGGCTTGCGATGCCTTCCCTTTTTGCCGTTCACGGCGGCTGCCGAAAACGCCTACTGACCCGCTTTGGCGTTCAACGTTTTGCTCGAGGATGGATTCACAGGAGCTCCCTGCCGGTTTGCACCACCCACCGGCTCTCTGAAAGAAAGGGGGTCTGCTGCTTGTTCCTCTCATCGCTTTCGCTTGATCACTTTACTTAAGGCTTGACGTCATTTTCGCTTCTTTGACCATGTTGAGAAAGTATTGCATCAATCGATGATCGTCGGTCAGCTCTGGATGGAACGAGCAACCAAGAAACTGGCCTTGCCGGGCCGCGACAATGCGGTCATTGTATGTCGCGAGGACATCGACCCCGTCGCCGACCTCGACAATGTGCGGAGCACGGATGAAGACGCCGACAAACCCGTCGCCGACACCCTTAATCGACAGCTCCGCCTCAAAGCTTTCCCGCTGCCGACCGAACGAGTTCCGCTCGACTGTAATGTCCATTAATCCTAAATGTGGCTCGTCATAGCCGACAATTCGCTTCGCCAGCAAAATGAGCCCGGCGCACGTACCGAACATCGGCTTGCCGGCAGCGGCAAATTGCTTGAGCGGCTCCATCAGCCCATAGCGGTCGATGAGCCGCCGCATCGTCGTGCTTTCGCCGCCCGGCAGCACAAGACCGTCCAACCCTTCAAGCTGCTCCGGCTTTTTCACGATGACCGCCTCGGCGCCGCACGCCTCAATGGCGCGAACATGCTCCCGCACAGCTCCTTGCAGTCCAAGTACACCTATTTTCATCGTTGCTTTGCTCCTTTATTTAGCTTACCAGCCGCGTTCTTGCATCCGGTGCTCCGGCAACAATGTCGCGATATCGATGCCGCGCATCGCGCCGCCCAATCCTTTCGACAAGTGTGCGATCAATTCATAGTCTTCGTAATGAGTCGTCGCCTCTACGATCGCGCGCGCGTATTTTTCCGGATTTTCCGATTTGAAAATGCCAGACCCAACAAAGACACCGTCCGCACCCAAGTGCATCATCAAGGCAGCGTCAGCCGGTGTCGCGACACCGCCGGCGGCAAAGTTGACGACCGGCAGGCGGCCAAGCCGCTTGATCTCGCGCAGCACCTCAACCGGAGCCCCGAGCTGTTTCGCCTCAGCGACAAGCTCATCTTCGCTCATGTTGACGACTTTGCGAATTTGCGCGTTCACTTTGCGCATATGGCGCACGGCCTCAACAATGTTGCCTGTCCCCGGCTCTCCTTTCGTCCGCAACATCGATGCCCCTTCTGCAATGCGGCGCGCCGCTTCCCCTAAATCGCGGCAACCGCACACAAATGGAACGGTAAACTGCCGTTTGTCAATATGGAATTCCTCATCAGCCGGCGTTAATACTTCGCTTTCGTCAATGTAGTCGACACCAAGCGCCTCTAAGACACGCGCCTCAACATAGTGACCGATCCGCACTTTCGCCATGACTGGGATCGAAACGGCCTTCATCACTTCTTCGATCACCGTCGGGTCGGCCATGCGCGCGACACCGCCAGCGGCGCGAATGTCCGCCGGGACGCGCTCGAGCGCCATAACCGCGACAGCCCCTGCCGCTTCAGCGATTTTCGCCTGTTCTGCGTTCACGACGTCCATGATGACGCCGCCTTTTTGCATTTCCGCCATGCCGCGTTTGACGCGGTCCGTACCTGTCAATGCCAACGTTGATTCCCCCTATTCCTAATCCTTATGCTTTGCGAGGCATGCAAAAGGACGATTCCACTGTTTTATTTTACCTCAATTTTTACAAAAATCACAATGGAAAAAAGCTCCCCATCAAGGGGAGTCGATTCTACAGCCAGCCTTTCACTGTTTTGGCGACGCTTGTCCATAAATCAACAAACAGTCCGCCGACCGCGCGCATCGAAAGAACAAACCAATTGGCTTTTTCGACTTCAGCTGTTGTGACAAGCGGCACACGGATGTTTTTTTGCATGTCTGGGCTTAAGAAGGCAAGGGAGTCGTCCCCTTTATATTCGAGCGTCATATATCCAACCGTTTCCCCTTTTTTCAAAGGGGCGACTAGCTTTCCTTCTTTTGTCATTTTTTTCTTGTCCAACACATATACAGGTTTGTATTGTTTTTCCTCGCCGTTTTTCACAAGCAGATCCAGATTCTTTCCTGTCGCGACACGAACCTCTTTTTCTTTCCCTTTCACGACCGGAAGTGTTTCTTTTCCTTTCAGCTGGTACCCTTTTGGATAAAGCGTCTCGAGGGAGTATTGGTTGAATCCGTAGTTAAATAGTTTTTCTGTCTCTTTAAAGCGCGCCTCTTTTGTTGTTTTCCCACTCGCATCTTTCGCGTTCATGACAACCGAAATCAAGCGGACGCCGTTTCGTTTCGCCGTCCCGGTGAAACAGTTGCCGGCAAATTCCGTATAGCCGGTTTTCAACCCGTCTACACCTTCGTATCCGTACACAAGCCCAGGCAGCATCCAATTCCAGTTGTCCATTTTGATTTCATCTTTTGTTCCTTCCCGGAATACTTTATGAGGAATGCTCGCTGTTTTCAGCACTTCGGGATGATCTTTCAGCAACCGGTAGGCAAGCATCGCCATCGCACGTGCGGACATGACGTTTTCCTCATTTGTGCTTGTCCCTTCTGGATGGAATCCTTTTAAATCCTTATTGCTCAACCCTGTGGCATTGACAAACTTATAATCTTTCAGCCCAAGCTCTTTCGCTTTGTCGTTCATCATTTTCACAAAATTTTTCTCCGATCCAGCGATGATCTCAGCAATCGCGACCGTTGCCCCGTTCGCCGAATAAATGGCCATTGCCTCGTACAGCTCACGCACCGTATACTTGCCATCTTTTCGCAACGGGACATTGGACAGCGCCCGGTCTTGCGACAGCCGGTACACGTAATCGCTTGGCGTGTACATTTGATCCCATTTGACGCGCTTCGCCTTAATGGCGTCAAGAAGCAAATACTCGGTCATCATTTTCGTCATGCTGGCAATCCCAAGCACCGTATCGATATTTTTTTCATACAAAATTCTTCCCGTTTGTGCATCCACTAAAATCGCAGCGTCCGCCCGGATGTCAAGCGGGGCGCTTTCCGCCTTCACCGTCTGTTGAAACGGACCAAACGTTAAACAAAGGCAAATCGACAGCAACCAAAACAACCAGTTTTGTTTTCTCCTCCTCACAATGACACCCTCCTCACACAACCGTTATTGTAACATACCGTCGGCCAAAAAAATAGACGGAGGACATGTCTCCGTCACAGTTGAGCCGATCGGCGCAACTCCGATCAAAAAGCAGAGTAGTTCGGCGCTTCTTTCGTAATTTGCACGTCATGCGGATGGCTTTCACGGAGCCCCGCGCTCGTCATGCGGATAAACTGCGTTTTTTCGCGCAGCTCTTCCAAATTGCGGGTTCCACAATAGCCCATGCCGGCGCGCAACCCACCGACAAGCTGATAAATCGTGTCGGCAAGCGGCCCTTTGTATGGAACGCGTCCCTCGATGCCTTCCGGGACAAACTTTTTCGCATCTTCTTGAAAATAGCGGTCTTTGCTGCCGCGCTCCATGGCTGCGACCGATCCCATGCCCCGGTACACCTTGAAGCGGCGGCCTTGATAAATTTCCGTCTCACCCGGGCTTTCGGAAACACCAGCAAGCAAGCTGCCGAGCATAACCGCATGCGCCCCAGCCGCGATCGCCTTCACAATGTCGCCGGAATATTTGATCCCGCCGTCAGCGATGATCGGGACGCCATGTTTGCGCGCCTCAGTCGCACAGTCGTAGATCGCCGTAATTTGCGGCACACCAACCCCGGCGACAACCCGGGTCGTGCAGATGGACCCCGGACCGATTCCGACTTTAATAATGTTCGCCCCAGCCTCAATCAAGTCGCGCGTCCCTTCAGCTGTCGCGACATTGCCGGCGATGATGTTCAAGTCCGGGTATTGGCGTCGGATGTTGGCCACCGTCTCTAGGACGCCTTTCGAATGGCCGTGCGCCGTGTCAACGACAATGACATCAACCCCTGCCTCAACAAGCTTTTTGACGCGAATCATCGTGTCCGCCGTCACCCCGACGGCCGCCCCGACAATCAGCCTCCCTTTCGCATCTTTCGCTGAATTCGGGAATTCAATGACCTTTTCAATATCCTTGATCGTAATTAATCCCTTCAGCACACCGTTTTCATCAACAAGAGGCAGTTTTTCGACCTTGTGTCGCTGCAAAATTTTCTCTGCTTCCTCCAACGTTGTCCCCACCGGAGCAGTGATCAAGTTTTCCTTCGTCATTACCTCGGAAATTTTAATCGAATAGTCTTGAATGAAACGCAAGTCACGGTTCGTAATAATGCCGACCAATTTTTGCTCCTCGGGGTTGTTGACGATCGGCACCCCCGAGATCCGATATTTACTCATTAAGTGTTCTGCATCATACACTTGATGATCCGGCGTTAGGAAAAACGGGTCCGTAATGACGCCTCGTTCCGACCGTTTCACCTTGTCGACCTGCTCGGCCTGCTGTTCGATCGACATATTTTTGTGAATGATGCCAAGGCCTCCCTGACGCGCCATCGCAATTGCCATCTCCGCTTCGGTGACCGTATCCATCCCAGCGCTGAGAATCGGGATGTTCAACTGCAGCGTATCGCTCAACTTCGTGGTTACATCAACATCGCGCGGCAATACGTCCGACTTCGCTGGGATGAGAAGAACATCATCAAACGTCAATCCTTCCTTGGCGAATTTCGCTTCCCACATGTTTTCTCCCCCTTGTCCGGAAATATTATTAGTAGCTTAACAACTGGTTAAACTACTGTCAAGGAATCAAGAAAATGTCCAACTTTTCAGTTATTTCAAGACAATTCTATGTAAGGGGGGTAAAAATGTTCGGAAATCACGGTCAACTGTTTCGCCTTTCTGTTTTCCGCTCGGCCGATACTGCGCAGCAATTTTTGCGGCAATGCTATCAACAGCTGCAGCGGGATGACGCCGTCCAACGCAGTTATGCAAACTGTTACCCATTTTTATATTATCTGGAACACGGGCAAAACTTTTACGCCGCTGCCCAGCAGGCGCCGCTGTCCATCAAGCCGGTTCTCTTGTTTTACGGCATGGTGCAGCTCTTAAAAGCATGCCTGCTCACTGTCGACCCCGACTACCCGGAATCAACATCGGTCTTGGCCCATGGTGTATCAGCAAGAAAACGAAAAAAACAGGGCTACGAATTTTTAGATGATGAAGTGAAAATACAAAAAAACGGTTTATTCGCACATTTTTCTGAAAAAATGTTTCATGTGAAACAAGAAGCTGGGGAAAAATTTCGCATGGGCACGCTGTTGCAACGAATTGGCGAGTTGCATGAAACGTTTTTTCTTCTAAGCGGGCGAAAAAAAACCGTTATCCTTGCCTGTTGTACATACTGCTTCGCCGCCGATGCTCGCCATCCCAAAAGTGATTTTGGACCACTACCATATGTCGTTGTCCCGCTTTGTCCAATATCTCTGTGAAGAAGGACAAGGAAAGCGGCTTTCGTTCGCCAAAGAAGAAGGAGAATTTCTGTATTTTCATATAGAATCGCCGCTGTCGCCGGCCGGAGAAGGTCCGTTTTTATTCCATCTTGACGGTACACTCCGAATTCCAGTCAAGAAAGAGAAAACATTCTCGCTTCCAGAAATACACGCCCATTACTTGTTGCTGTATAACTTGAGCATGATTTCGCGCTATGAGACGGAATGGTGGAGCGAGCTTCTCCATTCTTACCCAAGCAAGGCATACACTTTTATTCTTGAGTTTCTCTCCGTGTCGGCGGAAAAAGTGCCGTTGCTGCTTCATGAATACTTAATGCGGAAATTTTTGGGTTGAATCAAATCAAAAATCCCCTGCTGTATATACAGCAGGGGATTTTCGCCTAGCAGCGACCTACTCT